>JAUMDU010000001.1:0-2912 GCA_032121425.1 Ilumatobacteraceae bacterium
AGATCTGGAGAAAGTTCCGGTGTCGTATCCCACCCTGGGCAATGTGGGGCCCGCTGCGATACCACTTACTATGGCGCATAACCAACACCTCTTTGCTGCAGGCGACAATATTTTGTGTATGGGAATTGGTTCCGGATTGAATGTCAGCTTTGTTGAATTGCAATGGTGACCAACGCCTCTCATCTGCCCGACATTGATTCTTCGTGGGTTCGTACTTACAACGTTGATCGAGATGGAATAACCGAGAGTTTTTCAGTTCTAGAAACGGCACCATTAGATCCACGCGGCACCATTGTGTGTGTTCATGGCAATCCCACATGGTCATACATGTGGCGTCACTTTGTCCGGGAACTTGGTGCACAGTGGCGTGTGATTGCGATCGATCAATTGGGTATGGGTTTCTCTAGCCGAACTGGACAATCTCGAACACTTGCGATGCGAATTGAAGACCTAGATGCATTACTTGTGGAAGCCAAAGTTGAGGGCCCCATCACGTTGATGGCACACGATTGGGGCGGGCCTGTTGCTATTGGCTGGGCAACACAACATACAGAGCGAGTGGAAAACCTGGTGTTGTTCAACACAGGTACTCAGATTCCTACAACGGGTATTCCGGGTCTCATTCAAGTGTCGAATACTCCGGTGCTACGTAATGCGATTTGCACATGGACAAAAGCGTTTATTACTGGTGCTGTGGTCACAACCGGTGGAATTCCTCGAAGTATTCGCAAGGCCTATTACGCGCCGTATACATCTTCACATCGACGTCGTGCCATTGCGCAGTTTGTTGCAGATATTCCTACTAGTGATGCCCATGTGACCGCACCGGTGTTGCAGGAATTAGCAACTCGTGCCCAAACACTTGTGGTTCCCACGTTGTTGATGTGGGGTGTTCGTGATTTTGTCTTTCATACGGGAGTCTTGGCCGATGTGCAAAACACTTTTCCCCACGCACAGACCATCACATTAGATACGGGCCATCTCTCACCTGAACACGGTGACGCACCTCGTTTGGTGCGTGAATGGTTGTCGGTACGCACTGGACCCACCACAGGCGGTCAGCCTCTGAGTGATATAGATCTCAATGATGCGATGCGGCGACGTGCAAAAGAAACCCCCGATGCGATCGCCGTTTTTGATGGCAAAGAAAAAAACACGACGTCATGGTGCGAACTTGAGACATTGATGCACAACTGTCGTGGTCATCTCGCGGACAAAGGTGTTATGGCTGGCGATCGTGTGGCAATCCTTGCGCCATTTACAGCACGAACAATCGCATTCATTTATGCCTGTTGGGCACAAGGAGTTGTCCCTGTTGTTGCAGACCCAGGTTTAGGGATTGCCAACATGCGCCGGGCTCTACGCGAGAGCCGACCGAAATTTGTAGTCACCATTCGCGCCACTCGTATCGCAGCACGAATTCTTCATCTTGCTCATCGTGCACAAAGACTTGACCTCACTGCGATGACACACCCCGGCAAGCAATCTCCGTCTGATGGGAACAACATTGGTGATACCGAGATAGCCGCGGTGTTGTATACCTCTGGGGCCACAGGTCCTGCGAAAGGTGTGGTGTATACACATGGCCAACTTCGCTCTCTTGCAGCCACGATTCAGAGGCAGTTTTCTATTGGCGATAGTGACGGAATTGCAGCGGCGTACATTCCATTTGCTTTGTATGGCCCCGCATGGGGAGTAGCGGTGGGTCTACCCAAGATCAATGTTGTAGCTCCAGGAAAACTGTCTGCGAAAGATTTACGCCAAGCACTCGATGGGGTGAACGGAACAATTCTATTCGCGGCTCCAGCTCCATTGCGTAACGTCATTAAAGACAAAGCACAGTTTTCCACTGTGCGTTGTGTGATGTCGGCTGGTGCACCAGTGAGTGATGTGTTGTTGCGCGATGTTGCACAGTCATTTCCTCACGCAGAACTTTTCAGTCCCTATGGGATGACGGAGATGTTGATTGTCACCGATGGAATTCGTGGAACTTCAACAAGTGGGCGTGGCGTTCCAGTGGGGCATCCGCTCCCTGGCTCCGAAGTGGTTGTGTTCCCATTCGGATGTGTTGCATCTGATGATCTTGAGCCACTCGCTGATGGAGTGACTGGTGAGATTTTTGTAACGGGCCCATGGTTGTCGGTGGGATATGACCAGCATTGGGCACGCAATAGAGATGCGCGCGTGCACTATGCCGGCCGTGAATGGCATCGCACCGGAGACGTGGGTCATGTACAAGATGGTCTTTTTGTGGAAGGTCGTATCGCTCATGTCATTGAAGTTGATGGCACACAGGTAACACCTGTGCCCATTGAGCAAGCAGTAGAAGAGATACTCCCTGGTGTGACTGCTGCAGCAGTAGGTGTGACAACTCATGGTCACCACACTCTCGTTGTGGTGTTGTGCGACGGCACGTCAACAGGCGTTGCTGATCTTGCGACGAAGAATGCTGTGCGGGGCGTTGCACAGCAGGTCACCGATGTGTTGTACAAGAAGTCCCTTCCTGTAGATCGTCGTCATAATTCAAAAATTGATCGCATCGCTCTGAGTGCGTGGGCTACTGAACGATTGAGCAAGTGATGCGAGTACTTCTCACGGGTGCAACGTCCATGATTGGCGAATACACAGTGCGTGAGTTATTGCGCCGTGGTCATGAGGTACACGTATTGCAACGTGGTGAATCGGGCCTTCCTGTGAAGGTCTTTCGTGGAGACATTCGTGATGTCGATGCAGTGAGGTCAGCAATAAGTGGTTGTGATGTGGTGATTCATGCAGCTGCAAAAGTGGGACTTGTTGGTTCCTACAAGGAGTTCTTTTCCATCAACGTGGAGGGAACGCGCAACATCATGAACGCAGCTGTTGATGCGGATTGTCGGGGCATTGTGTATGTCTCATCGCCTTCGGTGTCATAC
>JAUMDU010000002.1:0-3363 GCA_032121425.1 Ilumatobacteraceae bacterium
GTGGATGCTTTACGCACAGAAGCAGTCATCGTGGGTGAAGACTTTCATTTCGGCCACAAGCGACAAGGCAACATCACCTTGTTGCGCGAGATGGGACAACGCCACGATTTCGTATGTGAGCCGATTGTATTGATACCACGTGCCGATGGAGTAGATGAGCCGGTGAGTTCCACTGCCATTCGGCGTGCGTTAGCCGGTGGAGATATAGACGTTGCTACTCGCATGTTGGGTCGTGCTCACGAAGTTCGTGGCATAGTCACCCAAGGCGATCAACGAGGACGCACAATTGGTTTTCCAACTGCCAATGTCTCGATCTCAGAGGGCATCTGTCTGCCATCTGATGGCGTGTACGCCGGCATGTATCGACGCCCCGACGGCACGCAACATCCTTGCGCCATCAACTTGGGTCGGCGCCCTACGTTTTATGCCAGCCAGGGTTACTCACTGCTTGAGGCATATCTGTTGGACTTCACTGGAGATCTTTACGGCGAAACAGCATCTGTGCAGTTTCTTTCATTCCTGCGTAGCGAACGACAATTCGGCGGCATTGATGAATTGAAAACTCAGCTTGAAAAAGACATAGAGCACGCACGATCTGCGGTGTTGGCGCGCCGTAGCGATGTTGTCTAAGTAGGCGACAACAACTTGTAGGCAGTATTGCGTTGGGTCAATGTGCGACGCAGTGGCGCAATGATTTCACCGAATCGACCTTCGGTCATTGCTTGACCGTGATTGGCGCCTGCAGCACGAGAGATATTTTCATCCATCAATGTTCCACCAAGGTCGTTGCATCCAGCCTGCAAAAGTTGGGCAGCTCCAGAAGTGCCGATCTTGACCCAACTCACTTGCACGTTGTCAATAAGGCCGTCATAAAAAATTCGGCCAATTGCGTGCATGAGCACTGTCTCGCGGAAAGTAGGTCCGCGGCGCGATTTCTTCTGCAAGTAAATGGGCGAGGCCATGTGCACGAATGGCAAAGGAATGAATTCGGTGAATCCACCAGTTTCTTTTTGTAACTCGCGTGTGACCATAAAGTGCTTGGCCCATGATTCGGGATGTTCCACACTGCCGTACATGATGGTGATGTTGGAATGAAGTCCAATGCTGTGGGCTTGACGATGACACTCCAACCATTCCTCGGTGTTCACCTTGTCGGAACAAATCACCGCACGCACATCGTCATCCAGAATTTCTGCTGCCGTTCCAGGCAACGATGCCAACCCCGCATCTTTGAGTCGCATGAGATAGTCACGCAATGATTCGCCATTGCGAGTGGCGCCCTCTGTGACTTCTAGTGCCGTAAATCCATGCACATGCATATCAGGCACGGCGTTTTTTACTGCGTGCGTGACATCGATGTAGTAGTCACCATCAAAGTCGGGATGAATTCCACCTTGCAGGGTCACTTCGGTAGCGCCCAGCAGCGATGCCTCTCGTGCACGGTCTGCAATGTCATCAAGTGTGAGCAGATATGGCGTACCGCGAAGGTTGAGACTGAGGGGGCCCTTGGAAAAACCGCAGAACTTGCATTTGTAGGTGCACACATTTGTGTAGTTGATGTTTCGGTTATGTACCCAGGTGACTGTGTTGCCCACTGCGCGATATCGCAGTTCATCTGCATAGTCGGCTAAAAATCCCACCTCGGGTCCACGAGCACGAAACAGGTCCACAACTTCTTGTTCGCCAAGTTCTTGTCCGTTGCGGTGGCCCTCCACAATTTCGGCAATTCGCCCCGTGGCAGTAGGTGCGTTGTGTGGCACCAAAGTCATGGGGCGCACGTTGGACCCTGAATACCACTGTGTGGATTTGTGTCCAACGAGCACCACTTCTGCACCGTCAAGCACAACATCTGCAGCAGTTACTTTTTCTGGCCAAATGGCGCCGGGGTCATCGCGGCCTAGACCTTCCGCATCACTGCGATCTTGCACGGGGAATTGCACAGCGGGGTCCAACCATTTTTCTGGTGCGCGTACAAACTCTGGATACACAGTGAGACGTGGCGCTAACGCGAAGCCCCGTTCTTCGGTCACAGTGCGCAATCGATCTAGTGCTGGCCATGGGCGTTCAGGGTTGACGTGATCGGCAGTGACAGGCGAGACGCCACCCCAGTCGTCAATGCCTGCATCAAGCAACACCGCAAAATCATCAGAAAGATTGGGAGGTGCTTGAAGATGAATGTGCGGCGGCAGGATCAGACGAGCAACTGCAATCGACCAAAGATATTCATCTTCTGGGCATGGACGTGCTTTGTGCATTGCAGTGCCTGGTTTTGGCAAAAAGTTTTGCACGATGACTTCTTGTACGTGGCCGTACTTGGCGTGTGCAGCAGCTAGAAGATGTAAGGCATCGATGCGATCTTGTCGAGTTTCCCCAATACCCACCAAAATGCCCGATGTAAACGGAATGGATAGTTCTCCTGCAACACACAAAGTGTTGATGCGGCGTTGCGGTTCTTTATCCGGTGCACCGCGGTGACATTCCAAATCATCACGCAACGACTCAAGCATCATTCCCTGCGACGGGGATACGCGTCGCAACATGGCTAACTCATCTTCGTAGAGTGCACCTGCGTTGGCGTGAGGCAAAAGACCAGTTTCTTGAAGAACAAGTTGTGCCATCTCTGCCAGGTAATGCACAGTGGAGTCGTAACCATGATCTTTGAGCCACGTGGCTGCAACGTCGTAGCGCAGTTCAGGTCGCTCACCCAAAGTGAAGAGTGCTTCATGACATCCATTGCGAGCACCTTGTCGTGCGATGGCAAGAACATCGTCAGGCGTGAGATAGGGCTTTTCTAGTCGAGCGGGTGGCTGAGCAAATGTGCAATAGCCGCACTTGTCGCGACACAACATGGTGAGGGGAATAAAGACCTTCGGAGAAAATGTGATGCGTGTTCCATGTGCAGCGTTGCGCACGTGTTGTGCGCGAGTCATTAACTCATCAAGGGGTGCATGAATGAGGTCGTCGATAAACGAGGCTTCTAGGGGGTGCGAAGACAAAAGGTCTTCTTGGGAAAACTGGCGTAACAAAACGACACCTTTCAGGCGGTTGCGATCCAATGGGTTATGCCAGTGCCGGTCGACTTCTACGAACGAGTTAGAAAGTGTTCGTGAGCAGCCATGTTGACCGAGCACACTTAGTGTAGGAGGTTTTTTACTCAGATTCGATGTTGGAGATTGCTTCAAACATCGCCGACACGTTGTGGCTTCCCATCGGTACGCGATGCCCAGTGCGACTAATGAAGCTCAATTGCACTCCAGTAACAGGATCTAAGGCAGTAAAGACTTGCTCGTGGCCATGTGCATCCACGATCACATCGGTGAGGCGGGGAACACCAGCGGCGTCCAGGGCATCTCTGGTGAATCC
>JAUMDU010000003.1:0-2648 GCA_032121425.1 Ilumatobacteraceae bacterium
CGGTGTCAAAAACGGCATCGGCAATTGCGTCGGAATGGGTACCTAAGCCACATGCTGGAGTGATGTAACTCATTGCGCGTAATTGCTCGGGATTAACTCCAGCGCGCACCAAGGCACACATGCAATCCACAAGAATTTTTGTTGCGCGTTCGGCACTGCCACCAATGGGGCCATCGGTGCGTACCGCTCCCCACGCAATTTGACCACCATGTTCTAAATGATCAGAGATGCGGCTTGCTGCAGCAACCATTGATGCCACTTCTTCTTCGTTTGCGGTGTGAGGCACAGGAATAGAAATAATTTGTGCACCCGTGGCAAGTAGAGCTGCCCAGTTGGTACGCGCACAACAATGCACTCCTCCAACGTTGCCCGAGGTCACAACTGCCAATGCACCAGAGATCAGATCAATCACTTCTTCAGATGAAATGGGAAATCCTGATTCCCATGCTTCTTCCAAAGAGGGTTCATCCAACATGATGATTTGAGTAATGTCACCACAGACTCGTGCAACTTCAAGTTCTAGTGCTTCCACATGAGAGCGCACAGCTTGTAAAGCGAGAGGAAAAGCGATGTGGGCTTCAAGACCCACCCGCAGCAAAGCTGTTCCCAATGTGACTGGGCCTACGAATTGCCATTTCACCGTGTCGACGTGAGGGGTGTTGTGCTCATCGAAAGAATCTAAAAACGCAGCGAAGGCACCATAGGCATCCGAGGAGATATCGGTGGTAATGAAGTGGTCGACATCTAGTTGCGACACATCTACTCCAATGCCGCCATATTGTCCCACGGACACACCTTCAATGCCCACTAGCGCCTGAGCCACCATTGCCTCGGCAGGAGATCGACGAGGAAGCGAAGGAATAGTGGGAATCTCGGTTGCTCGCCATGCACACTCGATGGCCTCGGCAATATCGCGATGCGGCAAACTGCCAATTGCAAAGGTTGCCCCTCTGCGAGGACGTGTTGTCTCTGATGTCATCTGGGGCCTCCCTTCACATGCAACTCAATGTGTGCCCTTATTGGTAGCAGCACGGTTCAGTCAGCCACGAACCGTGGGGCAATATTCATGAACTACGCAGAATGCACCTGATTCGGGCAGGCTATAGACATGGCTTTTCCATCGCGCCTTTCTCCAGGTGCTCGACTTGTTGCAATCACTCTTGCCGCATGGATAGTTCTAGGTATTTTTGTTCCTTGGCAATCACTGGGCGATGACGCATCGAGTCCTGTTTCAATTGCGCTTGTGGTGTGGGGCTGGCTGTTATGGATTGCCGTTGCGATTGCACTGCTTGTACCCTCCCCAATTTCTGCAACAGTTGTTCATGCAATCTCGCCTCTAGCGGTGCTGTGTGCTGCCCTCGATGTTGATGCGCCTTCTCTGTTTGCTGCACTCGTTGCTCTCATCGTTCTGCACTCTGCAGTGCTGATGGACTACATGGTGCAAGGTGGTGCATACGGACAAGAGCAACGATTCGCGTTGCGTACACCCGTTCCATTTATGGCACCTGCCGTGCTTGCATGGGTTCTTTTGGTGGGCTCCGTTTTTGGGGCGACTTTTTTCCTCGCTGCACAACAATGGTGGATCGGAACTCCGTTATTTGTTGTGGGTGCGGCCACACTTGGCATTCTTCCCCAGCGACTCCACCGACTCTCACGTCGTTGGCTTGTGGTTGTCCCGTCCGGGGTTGTGATCCATGATCATCTTGTCTTGGCCGAAACAGTGATGTCGCCACGGAACAAAATTTCCTCCGTAGCACTGGTGAATGAACGATCCGACAGTGCTGATTTCACCGGAGGAGTTTTGGGCACTCGGCTTGCCATTGAGCTACGAGACCCCGACAAAATCGTTCTGTCAAAAATCACTGCGCGCACATTAGGAACAACCGAAGCACTCCACGTGCGTTCGTTCCATGTGGCACCGCGTCGTGTTCACGCAGCGCGCGAGGCTCTCAACCTCTAACGATTCCGCCACCGAGCACATAGGTGTCACTCGGGTCATACAGAACAACAGTTTGACCTGGTGCGATTCGACGGTTAGGTCGCAACCACGTCAACGTCATCGCATCACCATCAATTGTTGCCCGTGCTGCAATGCGTTCTCCGTGCGCACTTCCTTGCACCAACACCTCAGTGGAGTGCAATCTTTGTGCGTCATCGCCATATGGCCACACCAAGGTGTCCACGTGTGTTGCAGGTGTAAATAATCCTGATTCGTCTCCCACCACAACTTTGCGTCCGGGCACATCAACCGACACCACATACCGCTTATCGCCGCCACCAAGATTCAAACCTCGTCGTTGACCCAGTGTCACCAGTTCCACAGCATCAACTTGGCTCACCGTATTGCCTTCTGTGTCCACCACGTCAGCCGAGTGAAACGTGAGGCGCGGTTCCAGGAATCCTTTGCGTCCAATTGTGGATCCAATGAAACACACATCTTGGCTATCTGGTTTTGTGGCAGTGCGTAATCCAAATTCCTGCGCCTTTTCGCGCACCTGAGATTTCTGCAAATGCCCTACAGGAAACATCACATATGCGAGATCTTGTGCCGACAACATGTGCACCACATAACTTTGATCTTTTGCGGCATCTTCACCGCGAGCCAAGCGCAACTTTCCTTCAAAGTTCTCTGTACGCGCATGATGCCC
>JAUMDU010000004.1:0-11064 GCA_032121425.1 Ilumatobacteraceae bacterium
TGGTGTTGTTGTCAGAGTCCGATGTACCAGAGTCCGATGATGCCAATAGGTCAACCCCTGTGGGTGCTGATGATGGGGTCGTGTCGATAGTGAGCGGTAATGACCCTGTTGATGGCCCGGTATTTCCTGCAGCATCAGTCACAGAAGCAGACACCGTCCATGTGCCATCAGACAATGTTGGCAATGAACAACTTGTCGCTACACCAACTGTGTATGTACATGTCACTGTCGAGGTGCCGTTTGTAGCCGACACGGTCACCTCATCGCCAGTGAGAGCCCCCGGGATAGAGATCTCTGGTGTGGAGTCGTTCGTGATGTTGTCTGAATTTGAACGTCCTGTGTCTGATGATGCCAACAAATCAGGTGCTGACCGCGATGGTGGTGCAGTGGCAACAGTGACTGGCAGAGCGCTAGATGCTCCGGACTCATTGCCTAACGGGTCAGTGAGTCTTGCAGAGATGTTCCATGTGCCGTCGGTGAGTGTGGGCAGTGTGCAGTTGGTTGCTGCGCCAATGACGTAGGTGCATGACACGGTTGTTGTGCCGTTGGTGGCCGAGATGGTCATGGTGTCACCGTTAGTGCCGCCACTGGCGCTCATTGTTGGGGTGGTGTCGTTGGTGTTGTTGTCAGAGTCCGATGTACCAGAGTCCGATGATGCCAATAGGTCAACCCCGGTTGGCGCAGTTGGGGGAGTTGTGTCAATAGTGATCGGTAATGCAGATGAAGAGGTAGAGGTGTTGCCAGCGGGATCAGTCAATGTCGATGAGATGTTCCATGAACCTGGACTTAACGTGGGCAGTGTGCAGTTTGTTGCTGACCCGATGACATAGGAACATGATTGGGTTGTTCCGCCGTTGGTGGCCGAGATAGTCATCGTGTCACCGTTTGCTCCACCGGTTGCGCTCAAGGTGGGGGTGGTGTCGTTGGTGTTGTTATCTGAATCTGATGCACCGGTATCAGATGCTGCCAAAAGGTCAACCCCTGAGGGTGCTGATGGTGGGGTTGTGTCAATAGTGATCGGTAATGCAGTTGATGATGGTGAGACATTGCCAGCTGGGTCGGTCAATGTTGATGAGATGTTCCATGAACCGGGACTTAACGTGGGCAGTGTGCAGTTTGTTGCTGACCCGATGACATAGGAACATGATTGGGTTGTTCCGCCGTTGGTGGCCGAGATGGTCATGGTGTCACCGTTCGCACCACCAGTTGCACTCAAGGTGGGGGTGGTGTCGTTGGTGTTGTTGTCTGAATCTGATGCACCAGTGTCCGATGATGCCAATAGGTCAACACCTGAGGGTGATGTTGGGGGAGTTGTGTCGAGCGTGACAGAGTTTGCAGTTGAAGAAGCACCAGGTCCGGATGCCCCAACAGAAGTTGTGATTGATCCACTGGCAAGAGTTGGTGCCACTGTTCCATCACTACAACCAGTGACAGATACGGTGAAAGACGAAGCCGTTCCAGATGACGGTGAAACTGAAAACACACAACCAGTCGCTGTTCCTGAGTTTGAAAAATCTGCAGCAGTGAGCGTTGATGCATCAATGGTCGCAGAGAAGGACAGTGAATATGACAAGGAGGAACTGTTGGATAAAGCACCTGTAGAAGTTGAAAACGAAGAAACCCCGAAGCCCACGTAACGAATCATCACAACGCCCGATCCACCACTTCCTGCTGTCGTTGGTGTGTCTCCAAATCCGAAATTGCAGACGCCTCCGCCGCCACCGCCACCACCTCGGTTTGGTTCACCGCCGAGGCCGCCACCACAACCGCCGTAGTTGTCGGCTCCTCTGCCGGCACCAGAACCGCCAGCCTGTCCACCGCCAGCACCACCTGCTGACCCGTAGATGACTGCTATTCCAGAGAACGAATTCGATGGGCCGTTTGCGCCAGATGGTCCACCACCTGCTGCACCTCCATTTGCAGTAATAGTGGTGCCAGTCCATTGCAAGCGACTAACTCCACCGCTAGCAGTTGGTTCGCCCCCTGTTCCAACCGTGATTGTGATTGCGCTGCCATTAACAGTGACATTTGATGCCGTGAGAACTTGACCACCGGCACCTCCAGGTCGGCTGGCACCACCTTGCGCTCCGCCACCGCCACCGCCGACAACCAAATAACTAATTGCGGTCACACCTGCCGGTGGTGTCCACGTGTCGGACGCTGTGAAGGCTCGAAAACAGGTGCCATTGGCGACTTCGTATGTCCAGCCTGCCGGACAGGGGTTTGCCGTTACGACTTGTGTGTTGAGGGCAAGCGAACCGATGATCAAAAGTAAAGAGATAAAACACGACTTGCCAAAAGGTACTTTTTTCAACATAGAAAAAGTATGGAAGCAAGCCGTTAGTTGTACGCAAGGGATGTGCAAGTAGAAAAATTTTTACAGACTGAAAAGGTCACGTGGGTACTTGACTTCACCTTTCTGAATCACGCTGCGACGCGTCGAGGGCAAGAGGGAGTCTGAAAGTTGAAGTCAAGAAAAGTACTTGGGCTACTTGGCATGTGTATCTCGTTGCTTGGTCTGCAAGTTGCAATCAATGGTGCTGCTGCGGCCACCGGCACAGTCACGGGCACAGTTTTCAATGACAAAAACTCCAATGGTGCAAACGATGGCACAGATGCTGGTGTGTCGGGCGTTGTAGTGACCGCATATGACAGCAGTGGTACTCAAGTAGGAACAGCAACTACTTCTGGTAATGGAACCTATTCGTTGAATGTCTCTTCAGCTGCAACGAATAACGTCCGCATTGAATTCACAACTCCCAACGGATATCAACCTTCATTTCAAGGTGCAGACAATGCAACCAGTATTCAGTTCGTTTCGATTCCTGCAACAAATGTGAATTATGCGGTTCATCAACCTGGACAGTTCTGTGCCAATAACAACGCTGATCCACTTGTGGCATCTAACTGTATTCGACCTGGTCCGAGCAATGGTTTGGCAACTACTTCAGCCACTTTGACCGCTGTTCGCTGGTCTCAACGTGCTAGTGCCAATATCAACATGTTGACACATGCTCAGACCGGAGCGACTTGGGGTATTGCTCAAGATCCTGGCACCGGTCTTATATGGTCTTCGGCTGTATTGCGTCGTCACTCCGGACTTGGACCACAAGGACTGGGTGGACTTTATGTCAGGTCAGTGTCGGGAGGATCAATGCTTGCATCATTTGATTTGAGCACTCTTCAAGATCAAGGTGGGAACCCGATTCTTTTGAGTGCTAACAGTTCCCTGTATTCAGACACTGCACGCGGTATGTCAGGTTCCTCAATACTTTCACTCGATAATGCAGGGTATGAAGGTGTGGGAACTGTAGGCGTCGGCGATATTGATTTCACACCTGACGGACACCTGTGGGTCACTAATCTCTACGAGAAAACCGTTCTTCGCATCAAGATAGAAGGAACTCCAAGTGCGCCAACTTTGGGTGCAGTCACTGAGTATGTGGTTCCGCAAAACGACGCAACAACCTGTACCACCGGCGGGAGCCTTACTAGCAACACGGCGCGGCCTTGGGGTCTTGAGTATGACGCATCAACGGGCCAGATGCTTGTAGGTGTGGTCTGCGCAAAAGAAAGTAACCCAGTGAGTTTGACGTCGGCCTCAGGAGGATTATCTCTTTGAATACCGCTGACGCAGGATCGTGGAGTCGTCTAACTACTGTTGCTTTTGACAGACAACGTGTTATCGAAGAGAAGTGTGACCGGGTCAGTAATTTTTCAAGCAACAGTTGCAAGCTTGTCAACTGGAAAAGTTGGAGCAATGATTACGCAAATATCGATACTTTGAACACAACGAGCGGTGAGTATTATCCCCAACCTATTCTCAGCGATATTGAAATCTTGGACGATGGTTCATTTGTGGTCGGGATTATTGATCGGTTTAACTTCCAGATGGGAACTGAGAACGTAAGCCCATTTGATACCTCGCAAACGCCGGCCTTGAAAACAGCATGGACTTCAGGCGATCTCCAACTGTTGTGCAAAACCGGGGTCTCCACATGGGTGCAGGAAGCGTCTACCCCGGGCTACGACCCATCTGGAACCCCAACAACTCAAAAAGGTGGGTGTGTTGGTATTACAACCGCGGGCGGCAAGACCTATGAATCATCCGGTTGGGCCTTTACGAGCCCAGTTGATTTCGGAGATGGACCAGAGATGCTCATTCCTGAGAAGCAACAGCCCAGCAATAACGGTAGCGTCGAGTTCTTCAATGATGCCGTGTGTAATTCAAACGGCACGCGTATTCTCAATGGGTCCAGATGGAATCTGGAGTACTGCAGAGAAGAAAGTTACGCTCCGCACATTGAAACTTCTCTGGGAGGTATCGCTGTATGGCCCCCAACCGGCACTCAGGAATTAGTGAGTTCCGCAATGGATCCAGATAATTTCTTATTTAATGGCGGAATTCGCTGGTATTCAATGACGAATGGTGATTCCCAGTGGGGAAAGAGAGTATCTGGCTTCAATGCAAATACTTCATTCCTAAAAGCAGCATCAATGGGTGACGTGGAGATTCTTTGTGATCAGGCACCTGTTCAAATTGGCAATCGTGTGTGGATTGACACAAATGGAAATGGAATTCAAGACCCTGAAGAGACACCTGTTGCCGGTGTGACAATTCGTTTGTATGACACTGCCGGCACGACATTGTTGGGCACCGCAGTGACCAATTCCCAGGGTCAGTACTACTTCTCTAGCAATCTCACCGAGGCTGCAGCAGGCAACGGGGATCATTTGGGTGGTGGCCTCACCGCGGGTCAGTCATACAAAATTCGTCTTGACAAAGCTGAAGATTATGTATCGGGAGGTCCGCTTTTTGGCTATCAACTAACTCAAGCAACAGCAACGTCACCTGCAACGAGTCTCGACACATCTGTTGATAGCAATGCAACGACTGTGAACAGTTATCCGGAAGCAGCGGTATCAATGGTGTTGCCCGGAGTTAATGATCACACCTACGATTTTGGTTTCATTCCGCCCAAAGTAAGCGTGGGCAATTTTGTGTGGATTGATTCTGATGCCGACGGTATTCAAGATCAAGGTGAACCTGGTTTGGCCGGCGCAATTTTGACATTGACAGATATGTCAGGCAACCCAGTGACCAATGTATTGGGCCAGGTGGTGGGATCTCAGACCACTGCGTCCAATGGTGCGTATTTGTTTGAGAATCTGCCACCTGGTCAGTACAAAGTGGATATCACGTATCCGGCGGGGTATCAGGCCACAACAGCTGGTTCTGGTTCGGACCGCGCAGTTGACTCATCAACGAATACTGCGACATCGGTGAATCTTCCTAACAATGGAGATGCTGATGTGACCTTGGACTTTGGTGTTGTTGTAACGCCGTCGCCGTCAAGTCCCACAACCACAACTTCAGTTCAAAGTCCAAGTGTGATCAAGGTGTCTGTGGGTGACTATGTCTGGTGGGATCTTGATAGAGACGGAATTCAAGATTCATCAGAAAAGGGAATATCTAATGTCACTTTGAGCATCCGAAAGGCAGACGGGTCACCCGTTGTGGATGTTGATGGCAAAGCTGTGACGACAACGAAGACAGATCGAAATGGAAAATATAGTTTTAATAACTTGCCGCCTGGTCAATACACAGTGTCTGTAGTAAGTCCTCGCGGTTTTTTACCCACGCTGGCTCGTGTGGGAACAGATGTATCTATCGACTCTTCCACTAGGTCGGCCACGTCTGTAAATCTCACAACAGATGGACAACGTGACCCCACCCTTGATTTCGGCTTCTTCAAACCTTCAAGGGGCGAAAGTGTGACTGTGGGTAACTATGTATGGAAAGACCGCAATGGCAATGGTCTACAAGGCCCCAGTGACACCGGCATCGCAGGTGCTGTGCTCACTCTCACCAATGTAAATGGTACACCTGTGCGTGATGTGTTTGGACGAATAGTACGTAATCAAAAAACGAAGACAGATGGTAAGTACTTGTTTACACATCTTCCTCCCGGAAGATACGTGGTGCATATCAAGTACCCTGATAAGCATTTCCCCACGACTGCAAACAAACCGAATCGTTCAATGAACTCGTCAACAATCAAGGCGTTCTCAAAGAATTTGAGTGGTGGTCAAAGTGATCTCACACTGGACTTCGGGGTGGTCTATCGCTCTGGTGATCCACGTATTCCAAGAACTCGCTAGACGCTTCTCAGTGTGAACTAACTGCTTTAAACCCGTTTTTATAGACTGATGTTTCGTTGGTCTCATAGCAAGAGAATGAAGAGAGTATGAAACGTCTTGGTTTTTGTCTATCTGTATGTGTGTTGGCCACTTTGGTGACCAGTTGTGGATCAGGTAACTCGGAGCCTCGAACACTTCTGGTGCCAGAGAACTTTTCCACGATTCAAGCCGCAGTAGATGCGGCAAAACCCGGTGATCTTGTTCTTATCTCGCCAGGCGTGTATGAGGAAAGTGTCAAGGTAGATCAAGAACAGATTGTTATTCGTGGCCTTGATCGCAATGAAGTAGTGGTTGACGGCGGAGATGAACTCATCAACGGTTTTGAGATTTCTGCGAACTCAGTAGCCATTGAAAATCTGACGGTGAAGTCGTTTAGACAAAACGGAATTGTGTTTAGTGGAGCACTTCGCGAAATGAAAGGTGAGTACGGTGTCTATGGTTCGGAGTCCAATACTCTGGACGGCTATCGAGTCTCGTATGTCACCAGTTACAACAATGGTCTTTACGGCATCTACGCATTTGCCTCCAAGAATGGATTGATTGAACATTCCTATGCTTCTGGCCATCCAGATTCAGGTCTTTATGTGGGTCAATGTCGCCCGTGCAATGTTGTGATTCGGGCATCTGTTGCCGAGAACAATGCGATTGGCTACTACGGAACAAATGCATCGACAAATGTGTGGGTAGTGGAATCTATATTTCGTGGCAACAGGCTGGGGATTACTCCTAATTCGCAAGATGCTGAGATGTTGTCTCCCCAAAAGGGCGCGACCATTGCAGCCAATGTGGTCGAAGACAATGACAACCCGAATGCGCCACCTATTCCCAAAGGATTTTTTGGTGGAGGAATTGTCGTGGGTGGTGGGCTCACAAATCTCATCACAAAGAATCTTGTCCAAGGACATTCGTGGGCTGGCATTGCTGTCATGTCAATTAGTGATGTGCTTCCAGCCGAAAATAGAATCATCGAAAATGAAAGCCGCGGTAACGAGACAGATCTTTTGTTCATTGGAGGTCCACAAGATGTATTGCAGAACTGCTTTCAGGGCAACAAGTTTTCGGTGTCGACTCCACGTCTTATAGAGCAATCATTGCCTTGTGATGGTGCGTCGCAACTTACAGAACCTGTGCAGTATGCAATACCGCCTGCCCCGTCGGGGCCCGACTATCGCACACTTCCCGCACCCGCGTCTCAGCAGTCAATGCCTAATGCAAAGGCTGCACCAGTGCGTATTCCTATGGGTGAGCCTGTGTACCCATCACTGGATGAACTAAAGGTTCCTTCAGGTAAATGATGGTGTGGGCCAATTGAAAAGATTTTCACTGTGGCTGTGCGCGGCAATACTGCCCGTGTACGTACTTTCTGCATGCAATAACCAAGAGATAAGTCAAGAGCGGCCATTAAGTTCTGAAGAAGCATCTGTTCTCGCTGAAGTACTTTCGCGAAATTATGAAGCCGGTGGTGCGAGTTTTTCACTTTCTGCTCGAGCGGGCATTGAAGGCGGAACAATCACTATGCAAGGTGACATCGATTGGGTGAATCATCAAGGTGGTGCTCGCGTTCTTGGAGGATCTCTGCCGCATCCGGTGACAGAAGTGTGGTGGAGTGCAGAGATAGTGGGGGAGCGGCGTCCTTCGCTGGAGCTAGAAATTCTGAACCAGTTGCCTGGGGTGAGAAATCCCATTCTTGCGCGACCCCCAGATTCGACCAGGCGACGCCTTGACCAGTTGCTGGCAATAGTGACAGGGCTAGTTGCAAAGACTCCAGAAAACTCACAACTCATTTTGCAAACTGAAGGCTCTGCATTTCTTCGTAATGATGTGTTGCGCGAAAAGCCAGTTCTTGTTCTTCGATACGGAAAGCGTTCAATCTTTTGGTTAGACGCAGAGAGCAAGAGCCTGATGCGCTTTGAAGGCAATGATTCATCAAGTCAATTCCCAGTCGTCATCGATTTTCTACAACTAGGACCGAGGACTCTGTCTCTTCCTCAAGGCGCACAGATAGTCAACCTCCCCGACCACGTAGAACTTCTGGAAATGGTTCCAAGAAGTCCTTGACTCCCGCTGCTTGTGCTTTGTCGAGCAACTTGAGAGATTATGGGAAACCGTGATGTAGAAATTTTTTTTCAGTGGGGTTCCAAGCTGGCCTGTTTACCCTCACACTTCGTGCGCTGGTGCGTCGTCGAATGACTTGAGGAATGACTGTGAAATTCAAACATCCCGTTACACGAAAGCTTCCCAAACTGAGCGCTCACGTCCTGGCCTTTGCACTTCTCATGGGCGTTGTGATTGTCAGTGCTCAATCTCACGCAACTGCGAATACACAGAATGTCTCTGGACGTGTGTATCAAGATTTTGGATCCAATGGGGTCTTCAACACTTCCGTGTCGGTAGGTCAAGCAATAGATATTGGAATCGGTGGGATAGAAGTAGCCGCATACGATTCAACAGGAGCAAGGGTCGGTTCTGTAACGACAACGTCTGACGGAACGTATGTACTTCCCGTGTCCGGCAATGTTGGTGCACAACTCAGAGTCGAATTCACAGTCCCTTCAAGTGGGCCACTGGCATCTTTTCGAAGTTCGTTTGCAGGCTCAAACAGTGGAACATCAATTCAATTTGTGTCAACTGGTGCGACAAATGTTGATTATGCGATAAATGTTCCCGGTGAATACTGCCAGAACAATCCCAACTTGTCGGTGTCGCGTTTATGTGCGGGTGCCACTCCCCAAATTCCAAATGCACCAAGTGCATGGGTCACCCGATACGACCTCGGACCATTCAACACCACGCATGGATATGGTTCCACTTTCAATACTTCGTACAACAACTGGGACGCAACAAAAGCTGCGACTCAATCTCAAACTGGCTCGATTCTTGGCATGGCGTGGGATCAGTCAACAAAGCGTGTGTATCACTCTGCTTATGTTCGACGACAAGCTCTGATGTACGAAGTGAATGGTCAACCGGTACCGGGTGCAATTTTTATGACAGTGCCGCAAGGCACCACCGCCACTGAAGGCGTGAGTGGTACTACATCATTCTTGGTGGACCTAGAGACTCTTCTTGTCGGTAACCAGTTCTCTAATCCCAATACAGCTGGCCCTGGATACATCCCGCCAAATGCCGACCGCAAAATTCAGTTCATGCAGAACTCTCCGGTGGACGGCGGCGCGGAAAATGATGGCGTTGACTCCGATCTTGTTGCAGGGCACGTAGGTGTATTTGAAGAAGTTGGCAAGGCGGGCATCGGCGATATAGCTACGGACGGCAATGGGAACTTGTTCGTTGTCAGTTTGTATGACAAGAACCTCTACAAAGTTGTTCTTCCATCAAGTGGTGCACCTACATCCATGACATCTCTTGGCGACATCACTAATGGAGTGAGTTGTACAAATGGCCAGGGCCGTCCTTTCTCAGTCAAGTTGTGGCGAGGTGCTTTATATCTTGGAGTTGTTTGTGACGGTGAGAGTGATTTTAATTCTGCAACTCCTCGAGTAGTGGCAAACACGAATCTTTCATTCACAATTCGTAAATACGACTTAACCACTTCCACATGGTCGAACTTTTTTGGACCTCATCCGTTGAACTCCGCGGGTCGCATTCAAAAAGGCACTCCTCAATCGGGAGATAATTGGGAAAGACCGACTTACATGGCGTGGAATCCGTGGACCAATACGTACGCCAACACATTTGACGCCAATGGGACACCTGACTATTCAATTCGGCCACAGCCGATGTTGTCCGAGATTGAGTTTGATCGGGATGGTTCGATGATTTTGGCCTTCCGTGATCGAAACGGCGACATTATGGGGACATGGGAGTCTGAAGCACCCGACGGCTCGTCCACTCCATTCGCCATTGCATCAGGAGATATGTATCGCGTGTGTCGAACTGGACTGGGCTATTCACCAAGCGATTACACATTTGAAGGCGTTGCTGGTTGCCAACCGACCCCAACACCTGCGCATTTCTCAAATGCAACCGATGCGACCAGGCAGGGAATTGAGTACTACTGGGGTGATTACTGGTGGCAGATTGGGCAGGGAGGCCACGGGGAGACATCCTCTGGTCTCATTTCGCAAACACCCGGCTTCCCAGATCTCTTCACCACCGCATTCGATCCGAACGGCTTGTCGGGAGACGCAAAGACGTGGTTTTCAGGCGGAGTACGTTCACTCTGGAATGCCACGGGTGGGCCATCAGAATTTCCGAATGCTGGAAGTGGAGTGCTCTTTTATGTGTCTGAAGGCACGAATATTGCTCAGATGCGAACGGGGGGATTTCTCAAAGTCAATGGAATGTCTGACATTGAAGCACTGTGTGACCAAGCACCACTTCAAATTGGTAACCGAATTTGGATTGATACTGATCGCGATGGAATCCAAGACGCAGACGAAACTCCCGTGGCTGGTGTCACAGTTCGACTGTATGCAAGTGATGGAGTAACTCTTCTTGGCACAGCCATCACAGATGTAAATGGAACGTACTACTTCGCATCAAATGTCACAGAAGCAGTAACTGGAACCGGAGACAATGTGGGTGGTGGAATTGCTCCAGGATCTGCATATGTGATTCGTTTGGATAACGCGAGCGATTTCACTGGCAATGGCCCGCTGGCACCGTATGTTCTCACGAAGACAAGAGCAACAGATTTGGTCACTGACCTGGACACATCTGTTGACAACAATGCCGCTCTTGTTAATGCATTTCCACAGCTCACCACTGAAATTCTCCAAGCTGGGGTAAATGACCACACCTACGACATCGGTTTCTACAACCCATTAGTTGCTTCTGGTCCAACTCCAGTGGGTATGGGTAACTACACCTGGATTGATACGAATAAAAATGGAATCCAAGATC
>JAUMDU010000005.1:0-4927 GCA_032121425.1 Ilumatobacteraceae bacterium
AAGATTTGCACCCGCAACTGTGAGCGTGCTCACCGACAACAGGCCGAAGTTTTTCCAGTTTTCATAGGGCATGCGATACATGCCCCACATTGCGATTGCTCCCAGGCCTACCCACACAACTTGCCGACTAAACATTCCCCACGCAGACGACCCTGTATGGAGACTTGTGACCGACGATGATGACAACACCATCACTAGACCCAACAGCACAAACGACGACACGATGACCAAAATCCACCAGAACGCAGGTGTTGGCTTATCAAGCAATAGACGGTTACGTCCTTTATCGATTCCACCAGTACGACGTAATACCTCTAGTTTTCGTTCACGAACAGAAGGAGATCGACGTGCTGAATCAATATCTGTCATCTCAGTACCCAGCAAATCGATCTGCGATGGTGGTGAAATCGGCAATGAATAGACCCAGAGCTACCGCCACACATATTCCAGACATAATCCAGAATCTGATGATGACCGTTGTTTCCGGCCAACCCACTAATTCAAAGTGATGATGTATCGGCGACATACGAAACAGTCGACGCGTGCGTCCCGATGCCTTAAACACCGTCATTTGCAGTGCGACAGATCCTGCTTCCATCACATTGAGTGCGGCGATTAGCGGCAACAGTAAATGAGTGTTCGTCGCCACTGCCAACATTCCCAACGCTGCGCCAATTCCCAAAGCACCCACGTCACCCATAAAAATGCGTGCCGGCGCAGCATTCCACCACAAGAATCCACCGCATGCACCCGCCATCGCAGCTGCAAAAACAGAAAGGTCTAGCGGGTTTACTAACTCATAGATGTCCGGATTACGAAATGCCCAATAAGCAATGACCGTGAATGCGAGAAAGCCAAAAAGTGCCGACCCAGCTGCCAAGCCATCAAGCCCGTCAGTGACATTCACCGCGTTCGTTGTGGACCACACCATTAACGCGGTCCACAACACCCATAACACCTGTGGTAATTCCCAACCTGGGAGATCAAATCGTGTGAATGAAATGGTTTCACTCACGCCAGTACCGACCGACAGCCAATACATAACTGCGACCACTAGGCCAAATGTAATCCAGCCTTTCTTTTTCCAAAAGATTCCTCGATTATGCGATTTACGAACTTTGAGATAATCATCAAGAAAACCCATAAGTGCCAAGATGGCAACTCCAGCCCACATGATCATTGCTTGGTCAGACAACGGCAGACCATCGCGAATATGAGCAACGAGCCATCCAAGAAACGCGGACACCAATATTGCGATGCCCCCCATCGTCGCAGTTCCTTGCTTCTTCATGTGATGCACCGGACCATGATCTTCTGATCCCAAAATGGGTTGACCCTTACCGAGATTGTCAAAAAAATGTATGAGCCAACGGGTACCAAATAAAGAAAACACCATTGCGACTGCGCCTGCAATTAATACTGCAATCACTGCGTTCCCTCTTCCCTTCGACGTAGTGCATCACGAGCTTTCTCCATGTCACTGAATGGATACATAACACCACTGACCTCTTGAGTCATCTCATGTCCTTTGCCCGCAAGCACTACTATGTCACCATGTTTAGCCATAGAAATGGCGGATGTTATGGCATCGTTGCGATCTGGCTCACAATGGACATGCGCAACGGAATCAGCTGAGATACCGGCCACAATTTGTTCAATAATGACTTCTGGGTTCTCATTGCGAGGATTGTCAGAGGTAACAATGACAACATCTGCCATTTGTGACGCAATGCGACCCATGAGAGACCGTTTTCCGCCATCACGATTTCCACCGCAACCAAACACGAGAATGACACTCCCCTTGGTCAGGGTGCGTGTTGTCTCCAATAACACACCAAGCCCTTCAGGTGTGTGTGCATAATCCACAATCACGCTTATGCCGAGATTATTGTCAACCGATTCAAAACGACCCGTAATAGGTTTCATTTCTTTAAGGCTGGTTGCAATAACTTTCACATCAAGACCCATCTCATAGGCCACAGTCATTGCTGCCAAAGCATTCATCACCGTAAAGATTCCACCGAGAGGAATATCAATAGTTTCTTCTCTCCATACGAAACCCACACGGTGTGTCTCAACTTCCACGTATGTGAGGTCACTCAAGGAAAACGTCACCATGTCTATGGGTCGGACATCACTCAGTAATCGCCCACGGGCATCATCGACATTAACGACACCACGCCGAGACTGCTGAGGGTCAAAAAGTTTTGCTTTAGCTGCGAAATAGGCTTCTTCTGTCCCGTGAAAGTCAAGGTGATCGCGCCCGATATTGGTCAGCACGGCCACATCAAACAAGACACCTACAACTCGGTGAAGCGCCAATGCATGCGATGACACTTCCATCACCACATGAGTCACCCCGTCTTCAACACATCGCTGAAAATGTGCATGTAAGTCAATTGCCTCTGCAGTAGTGCGTTCGCCTGACAAAGTGCCCATGGTGTTCACCGTGAATCCTGCATGCGCAAAGATGGTTGACAACATTGCCGCAGTAGAAGTCTTGCCATTAGTGCCAGTGATACCCACAATGGTCAATTTGGTTGAAGGCTCTTGAAATACCTTGCTCGCAATCAAACCAATGATTTCCCGAACATTTGCAACTTTGATGATTGCTACACCATCTGGGATGTTGTCAACATCATCTTCTACAAGCAACGCAACCGCACCAGCATTAATTGCATCATCCACAAAAGAATGTCCGTCAAAAGTCTCACCCTTGATGCAACAGTAGAGATCACCTTGTTGAACCACTCGCGAGTCTTGAGTGATACCCGAGATCACTACATCTGGGTTGAGTACTAATTCAACTTGAACAACCGAGACGACATCTTTGACTTTGATTGGAGCAACCGGATACCGCGACACAGTTCCACTCCATCAACGGCTTGCGGACTGCACGGAACGCTTACAACCTGTGCCAGAACCAGTTGGCTGCACGCCAAGCTCTCGCATAATTGATGGCACGATTTGGGCAAATACAGGTGCTGCCGCAGTACCACCGAAGCGGTCACGCGAGGATGAATTAGGTTCGTCGATGCTGACGAACACAGTCACCCTTGGGGCCTCGGCCGGGAAATAACCAACAAAGGAAGCAAAGTACTGACGCTCGCCCTCATCGGTTGAATACGTTCCGTTGTCCTGTGCCTTGTATCCCGTTCCAGTCTTGCCCGCAACCTGCATTCCCTTGACTTGAGCAAGTTCTGCTGTGCCTGTACACACGGTCTCACGCAACATAGACGTCATGGAAGTAGCAGTTTCTTTGCTGACTACTTGCCGTGTGGGTGATCGCTTAGCTGGAATTTTGGTGCCGCCCTTATCGATAGTGGCGCTCACCAGTCGCGGCGCTACGTAGACACCGCCATTGGCCACCGTATTTACACCAGCAACCATCTGAAGCGCAGTAGCGGCAAGGCCATAACCATATGAAACAGTGAATTTTTCTGTTCCTCGCCACTTGTTCGCCTTGCGAAGAATTCCACGACTCTCACCTGGGTAATTCATTCCGGTCTTTTGCCCGAAACCGAATGCATCGAGATACCCGTGTAATTTCTCTGATGAAATGGTCTGGGACGCCATCATCGTGCCAATGTTGGAGCTTTCACTCAAGATTGTGCGCACCGACATATCCATTGTGGGGTGAGGCCACGCATCGCGAATAGGGAAACCATCAATCACGGTAATTCCAGGAACGCTAAACACAGTGTCCGGATTTACTTTTCCTTCATTCATCGCAGCGCTAACGCTGAATACCTTGGCAACTGATCCAGGCTCATATGCCTCAACGGCTGCAAAATTACCGCTAGCCAAAACCGCAACACCTTCATTGTTGCGACGCACATTAGACATCGCGTAGATATCGCCCGTCACCGAATCCATCACAATGACACTTCCACCTTTTGCGCCTAGCCGAGTCACGCGATCTAGCAATGCAGTATCTGTGTGGTATTGAATGGTCTTATCGATGGTCAAAACAAGATCGTCCCCGGGCACTGGAGTGGCTGCAGTTGTCATCTGGCCCGCAATAGAGCGGCCACGATTATCCACTTCCTTGATTACCTTGCCATTAAAGCCAGCAAGCATGTCATTGAATTGCAATTCAAGACCTGAAGTTCCCACACCATCGGGATCAGTGCGGCCAATGACTGCCTCGGCAACTCCGCCTTCAACTTGTCGAGATGGTTCCACGTACGAATAAATCCCAGGAAGATCAAGATTCAGCAAAATCTCTGCTTGATCTTTTGTTAACCCCCGGGCTACGTAAACAAACTTTGATCCCGCTTTGTTCATTTTCTCTACAAGTGCTGCTTCATCTTCTGGGGTGAGTGCCAGATGTATCGCCAATTGACGCGCAGTTGTGATTGGGTCAGTGATTTCTCGCGGGTCAGCATAGACAGTGGTGCTCGGTACCGAGAGAGCTAACTCGTTGCCGTTGCGGTCAAAAATTACGCCACGCGAGGCACGCACAATAGTGACACGCGTTCTTTGATCAATGCTTTCTGCCAAATAGTCACCACGTTGCAGTGTCTGAAGTAGGCCCACTCTCAATGTGATGAGAGACAAAGCAATGGCAAAAAATGCAAGCGTAAATTGAAGGCGCTTTTTGACTCTTTGATGTGCTTCTTCAGATGAAATCTTGTTTGTCTTATGCCGAGGATCCACTTCACCAGTAAAAGCCATGACGATAGAACGAAACATTTGTTGTACAAGAGTTGCAGTGAGTTGCTCAAAAGGAGTTGAGGTGCTTTGCCTGCGAGTTCCCGCTGGGCGTCGTGACGACTGAGTGCGTGATGACGACTGAGTGCGTGATGTGGATGAACGCCCAGATGGCGTCGAGGATCGGCGTGCACCATTTGGTCGTGCACTATTTGACGAAGAACGCGAAGAACTAGACCTTGGAGCACTGCGACGAGATTGCGACGGACCAGTT
>JAUMDU010000006.1:0-7602 GCA_032121425.1 Ilumatobacteraceae bacterium
TCGTGTACCTGCACCATGTCTTCGGCGCCTGCCACAAATGTTGTGGGAATAACTGCAATGCCGTCTTGGATCATTTCGCCCAGATACACCTTGTCGGTATTCCAGCGCAAAATCTCTTCAGAGTTCAACAACTGTGTCTTGGTCGACACGTTGCTCACCCAATGCAAAAACTCTTCGTATCGCCGGTGGTAATCCCACGGTGATCGCACAATGGCGGCATCAAATCGAGACCAATCTTGGGAAGCATCGTCCCAATCCACTACTTCTGCAATACGTCCGCGATCACCAAGAGCACGAACAACAAGATCAAGGTCGTGATCGTGATGTCGCGCCTCAGCACAACTCACTAGAGCAACTGGGCGCGCCATCAGCGATGCACTACAACAGTGTGGATTTAGAAGTCACCCATGCCGTGGTCATGTCCACCACCGGCACCAGCTTCTTCTGGCTTATCTGCAATAACAACTTCAGTTGTTAAGAACAACGCTGCAATAGATGCTGCGTTCTGCAGTGCAGAACGTGTCACCTTGGCAGCGTCAATGACGCCAAGCTTGACGAGGTCTTCGTATTCGCCAGTTGCGGCATTGAGGCCCTCGTTACCCTTCAGGCTCTTCACCTTCTGAACAACAACTCCACCCTCTAAGCCAGCGTTTTCAGCAATTTGCTTCAACGGACCTTCAAGTGAACGAGCAACCATGCGTGCACCAGTTGCTTCGTCGCCAGTCAATTTGGCTGCAACGGCTTCTACTGCTGCTTGTGCACGAAGAAGTGCAACGCCACCGCCAGGAACAACACCTTCTTCGATGGCGGCTTTGGTGGTGCTCACAGCATCTTCGATGCGGTGCTTCTTTTCCTTCAATTCCACTTCGGTGGCTGCGCCAACTTTGAGAACTGCCACACCACCCGACAACTTAGCGAGACGCTCTTGGAGCTTTTCGCGGTCGTAGTCAGAGTCAGTGTTTTCGATTTCTGTCTTCAACTGGCTGATGCGACCTTTGATGTCGCCTTCATCGCCGGCACCTTCAATGATGGTGGTTTCATCTTTGGTGATCACAACGCGCTTTGCACGACCCAAAAGATCAAGCGTTGCATTCTCCAACTTCAAGCCCACTTCTTCGCTGATGACTTGGCCACCAGTGAGAATCGCGATGTCTTGCAACATCGCTTTGCGACGATCGCCAAAACCTGGAGCCTTCACTGCTGCGCTCTTGAATGTTCCACGAATCTTGTTCACAACCAAAGTTGCAAGTGCTTCGCCTTCGATGTCTTCAGCAATGATGCACAATGGCTTTCCACTCTGCATCACTTTTTCAAGTACTGGCAACATGTCGCGCACATTGGCGATCTTGTTAGAGACCAACAAGATGTATGCATCTTCCAAGGAAGCTTCCATGCGATCTGTGTCGGTGACGAAGTATGGCGAGATGTAGCCCTTGTCGAAGCGCATTCCTTCTACAAGGTCCATCTCCATGCCAAATGTCTGGCTCTCTTCAACGGTGATCACACCGTCTTTGCCTACTTTGTCGATGGCTTCAGAAATCATGCGCCCTATTTCAGTATCAGCAGCAGAAATTGACGCAACTTGTGCAATCTGCTCTTTGGAATCAACTTCCTTGGCAAGTGCCTTGATGCTTGCAATTGCTTCTGCAACAGCGGCTTCAATGCCCTTCTTCAAAGACATGGGGTTTGCGCCGGCAGCAACGTTGCGCAAGCCTTCACGCACCATTGTCCAAGCCAACACTGTTGCTGTGGTTGTTCCGTCACCTGCAACATCGTCTGTCTTTTTGGCAACTTCTTTGACCAACTCTGCGCCAATGCGCTCGTATGGATCTTCAAGATCAATCTCGCGTGCGATGGACACGCCATCATTGGTGATGGTGGGTGCACCCCACTGCTTTGCAAGAACAACGTTGCGACCTTTAGGTCCAAGCGTGATGCGCACTGCATCAGCCAACTTGTTCATTCCTGCTTCAAGACCGCGGCGGGCCTCGTCGTCAAATGCAATCATCTTTGCCATGGTTTCCTCCGAAATTTGGGGGTTTTGCCTACTGTGGGGGATTCGCACTCAAGCGATCCGACTGCTAGCACTCTACCGTTGAGACTGCTAACGCCACTACCCTCTATGGGGTGGACCAGCCCCCGAAAACGAGGCCAGGGCTAGGAAGTTTCAGCAGCCGCCAGCGACCGCAATACCCGTTCGGCCTACAGGCCTCACTCGAGTCACTGGCTTTTAAAAGCCGCCAGCGACCGCAGGAATGATCGAGACGGTGTCTCCGTCTTTAACTGGGGTGTCAAGACCCTGCAAATAACGGACATCATCATCAGAGACGAAGATATTGACGAACTTGTGCAGTTCTCCTGCACCGTCAAAGAGGCGCTCTGCAAACCCGGAGTGAGCTGCGTTCAACGCTGCGAGCACTTCACCCAACGTGCCGCTGGGAACTTCTACCGTGGAGGCTCCACCAGAGATAGGACGCATTGTTGTGGGAATTCGAACTGTCACAGCCATGGACCAAACCCTACCGACATGCCAAGAAATAATCACTAGTGCAGTTGAACCCATAGGGTTTGGTCGTGCGAGTTCTTGCAGCAGCCGACAAATTCAAGGGCACTGCATCGGCGGCCGATGTATGCGCAGCCATTGGGCATGCCTGTTGGTCTCTCAATATTGATTGCACCGAAATGCCAATGGCCGATGGCGGTGAGGGAACTCTCGAAGTTCTCGGCGGTGCGAATCGTCGCACTGTGGTGACAGGTCCACTAGGTCAACCCGTTGAAGCTGAATGGAGCATGCGACGCGGCATCGCAGTGATTGAGATGGCGCGAGCCTCCGGACTCACATTGGTGGGTGGCGCAACAGGTAACGACCCTATGAATGCAACTACTCAAGGAACAGGCGAACTCATTGACTGTGCGTTGAACGAAGGCGCCAAGAAAATCATTGTGTGTCTGGGAGGCTCAGCCACAACAGACGGTGGGCTAGGTGCACTGCGCGCAATTGGAACGCCAGCACGTTTACGTGCAGTGGAGTTTCTTGTGGCCTGCGATGTGGACACAACATTTGTGGACGCAGCGCAGGTGTTCGCACCACAAAAAGGCGCAACAAAAGCCCAGGTGAAAATGTTGACGCATCGGCTTCAACAACTTGCTGCGCGCTACGACACAGATTTCGGCATCGATGTCACCACAATCTCGGGATCTGGAGCCGCAGGTGGATTGGCAGGAGCACTTGCAGCTCTAGGTGCCCAATTGATTCCAGGCTTTGACATCGTTGCTGAAGAAACCGGATTTGATGAAGCAGTCAAACAACATCATCTCGTCATCACTGGTGAAGGGCTACTCGATGACACAAGTTTTGACGGCAAAGTCGTGGGCGAAGTTGTGCGTTATGCATCCAATGTGGGCACACCAGTGCACGCAATTGTGGGAGACATTGACCCGGCTTGCGATGAGGCCCTGTTAGCGGGGCTCACCGTGTCAAGTTTGGTACAACGATTTGGTCACGACATTGCACACCAACAGGTGTTGCAATCTATTGAGAAAATTGCAGGCGAAGTGTTAACAATTCCTACGGAACGGTAGTTGTCGGTGGAACAGTTGTTGTTGCCGCTTGACCTGCACCGCCACCCACAATTCCTTGCAATGGCTTGTTTGCCAAATCGGTGCCGAGAAGAATCAGCACGCATGCTTCACCAATAGATCCGGTTTCAGTGGGAATAGGTGATGGCATTGCCGCCAAGTCCACATTGCCGCCAAGAACATCCACCACGTTTTGAGCATTGGCTTCACAGCCCGCCAAATAGAACACGCCGGTTTTCGATCGCTTCGCCGTTCCTGCAGCAATGTTCGCTGCAGGTTGTACTACGTATCCGGCTTTTTGCAAATTCAATGTCATCTCGCCTGCGCTACCTGCGAGGCCAGATGAGTTAGCAACTTGAATCTTGAATCCGTTAATGGAAAAGGCACTTGTCGTTGTCACGTTGGGATCAACAGTGCCACCGCCCGGAAGGGTCTCAGCGGGTGCTTTGGTAGTAATCGTTGCGCTCCCACCGTCGGCTTGCACATCTCGAAGAATGAGGAAACCGAGAAGAAGAGCGACCACTGCCACAACTGCCCCAAGGGTGCCGTTGGAAGCTGATGGAAGTGAGGGGCGGGATCCGCGAGGGCGTTGCTGGCTCATAAGAAAAGGTCCTCCGTATTGGAAAAGGAGATATCCCCACCGTAGTGGGCGGGTATGCGAGGTGTGGGCCACCACTCAAAACCCTTACATATCAAGCAAATGGAGCCGGGTGTGGGGGTTGAACCCACGACCTACGCATTACAAGTGCGTTGCTCTACCACTGAGCTAACCCGGCAAGGAAGATAATCCTAGGCGCGACTTGCCATTCGCACACGCGTCACTTCATAAGTTGCCAAAGCGGCCGCCGCAGAGACATTGAGGGATGAGACCTGCCCCAGCATGGGAATGCCCACGATCGTGTCACAGCGTTCTTTGACCAACCTGGACAGACCCGCCCCCTCGGCTCCGAGAACTATGCAGATTCCATCTGTGGCTAATTTGCCAATATCGAACAAAGTGTCGCGGCTGGAGTCATCGAGACCCACCACCCAAATACCCTTGTCGCGCATTTGTTGAATGGCCGTAGGCAACCCAGATACCAATGTCATCGGTACATGTTCCACAGCACCTGCAGAAGATTTCGCAACGGTAGGGGTGACGTGTACTGCGCGGTGTTTAGGTAACACCACACCCGTCACGCCCGCTCCATCGCAACAACGCAACAACGCACCCAGGTTGCCGGGGTCTGTCACGCCATCGACAGCAACAAGAAATGGCGCGACTCCATGGCGAGTTTTCAACATGTCCGCAAATGAGGCTTCTTCCAATGGTTGTGCAAACGCAATAATTCCTTGCGGTGCCTCACTGCGTGCAGTTTCTTCCAACTTGCGGCGCGGTACTTCAAGAATTGGAACACGTGCGGCATCTGCAATTTGTTCAATGTCATCGAGAATGGGCGCGGGATCAATGTCTGCGGCCATCCAGATTTCTTTCACTTTGCGCTTTTGGCCAATAAGCAATTCTCGTACTGCTTGACGACCTTCAATTTGTTCGCCACCAAGACCTTTGGCAACTGGCGCGGAACGCGGGCGACCATCACGATTCGGCGCACCGCCACCGGTGCGCTTCACCACACCACGAGTCGATGTGCGACCACTACTTGACTCAGGACCACGAGCAGACGTGGTGCGACTTCCGGAACGGCTACCAGAGTTACGACTACCAGCGGGGCGACCTGGCTTGCCGGTATTTACCTTCGGAGATTTGGGGGGTTTGCGCGGTGCCATGTTGGGCTACAACTCCTTGATGATGACTGCCGAGGCGAAGCACACAATGCCTTCGCTTCTCCCGACAGCGCCGAGACCTTCGGCGCGACGACCTTTCACCGAGACGGGCGCTTGGACCGCATCAGTTAACCGTTCCACCATTGTGTCGCGAACTGGGGCAATTCGTGGCGATTCACACACAACACTGCAGTCAATATTTCCAATACGCCACCCCAGTGCGCGTACCTTGTTAGCTACATCACGCAAAATCGCCAATGAATCAGCGCCTTTCCACTGAGGATCAGTGTCGGGATAGTGCTGACCAATATCTCCCAGTCCAGCTGCGCCCAGCAATGCATCTGCAGCAGCATGTGCCACCACATCTGCATCGCTATGCCCCACAAGAACAGGTTCTCCTGGAAACTCAACTCCTCCAAGGATTAACACACGACCTTCAATGGGTGCATCTGCAAAGCGATGAATGTCGAAACCTTGTCCAACGCGAATATCAATCATCACACTTCGCCTTCCAAGAGATGATGTGCGTGTGCCACTGCCCACTCAAGATCTTCACGAGTTGTGATCTTCCGATTCACAATTTCGCCTTCCACAACAACTACTTCCCCATTCATTTTTTCAATCAACGTGGCGTCGTCGGTGCCTTCACCACCAGCAGTATGCGCACGGCGCAATGATTCGGCACGAAATGCTTGGGGGGTTTGTACAGCGCGCAAAGTTTCTCGGCGTGGCGTTGCCACCACCACATTGGATTCATTAACTTGCTTGATGGTGTCCACCACCGCAACACCAGGCACTGCAGCATCTGCACCATCAACAACCGCGGAAATCACTCGTTGAAAAACTGCGGGGCTGGCAAATGGACGCGCAGCGTCATGCACACAAATAATCGTCGCGGTATCGGGAACTGCGGCAAGACCACGGCGCACAGATTCACTGCGTGTATTTCCGCCTTCCACTTGCCCCTCTCCCACCGCTTGACCAGGTGGCAAGACCACCACAACACCTGCAGAGTGTTTTGAGGCCTCTTCAACAGCCCAATCGACGATTTTCTTCCCGCCGATGATCTCAAATTGTTTTGCACTACCAAAACGGAGTCCAGACCCTGCCGCCACGACAATTGTCCAGACGATCTCGTTTCGATTCATACGCAAAGGGTAGTACCGTCTTGGTTGCTATGGCACACGAACTAGTACTCGCTGAAACCGATTTCTTCATGGGTGCGCCCAGTGAAATCCTCACCACAATCGCCACCGCAGGAAAAGTCAAAGAACTTGTCCGCGGAGACGTGTTATTCGAAGTAGGCGATGAGCCACAATCTTTGTTTGTCGTATTATCTGGCCGCATTGCCATTGCAATCGGCAACAAGCCGTTCGACCATCGTGAAAGTGTCATTGCACTCATGGATGCAGGCGATCTCTTTGGCGAGATGGGCATGCTGGACAAGAACTCACGATCAGCGGGAGCTCGTGCGCTCGAAACTTCACAAGTATTAGAGATCCCCTACACCGCAGTTCTCGAGCAACTCAATGCCTCCACAGGTTTGATGTGGAATGTCATCCGCATGTTGAGTCAACGTTTGCGCTCAATGGACCAGGCACTTGCCGACAGTGTGTTCCTTGATGTCACCGGTCGTACAGCAAAGCGCCTACTTGATCTCTCTGGTGGTAAAGATCAATTCGTTTTGCCTGTCACACAAGAAGAACTTGCCGGCATGGTGGGCGCTTCACGTGAGCGCGTGAACAAAGCAATCGCAAGCTTCATCAAATTGAAGTGGCTTGAACAACACGAGCGCACCTATCACATCATTGATCGCACAAAACTCGAGCAACGCGCCATTTAGTTACAGTGCGCACTACAGCGCACTAAGCAGCCATTTTTCTGTGCGAGTAAACGCGTCGTGTGCGTCATCTTTGCGATGTGATGGCCGACTCGCATCATGAGCAAATCCATGTTCGGCATCCGGATACACCACCACTTGTGCACCCGTGGCACGTAGTTGAGCCACATCTGCTTCTGGGGTGTAATGGTCATGGCCACCGATGATTGCTAACACGCTGTCTGCATAGCCATTGATCAACATTGCCAATGGTTCACCTTGAGTGCTGCTTTTCCAATCATTGGGCAATGTGATCATTCCGTAGAAACTTGCTATGCGTGCAAAACGTTCAGTGCGCGATGCTTTGAAGCAATACATTCCGCCGAGACAAAAACCCATCAGACCCACTACACCGGTGTTCAGAACATCGGCTGCTTCGT
>JAUMDU010000007.1:0-26173 GCA_032121425.1 Ilumatobacteraceae bacterium
GCCAGTCACCAAGGATGACTTCATGGGTGACTCCTCGTGCGGATGCTTCGCGTGCAAACACATCAAGCATTCCTTGTTGATGGTCAACACCAACCACGTGCCCTGCAGGCGGCACTAACCCAAATGTTGCACGTCCACCACCGCAACCCACATCGAGAACGGTTCCGCCATTCGGGAGTGCCTCCAGCGCGCGCATTCGCGAGGGAGTTTCACTATGCAAGTTTCCCTCGGGTGTGAATTTGGAAACTGGATGAATCCATGGAGATTCGGGAGCCTTCTGCAGTATTTCTTCAGGAATTGCCCAATTGGGTAACGTCTCCGACCAGTGTTGTAGAGCGCTCATATTGATTCCTTCATGTTCCCGATACCTTCATTATGGTGTCGATTCCAGAGCGTCTCATTCCAGCCAAGGAAAACAGGCAACGCAGCGAACAAGACCGTGCATTGAAGAAAATTGACCTTGTTATAGATGCGACTATTGAAAAGTTAAAGGTGCATGGGGAGGCTGGTGTCAATATCAAAGACATCGCTGCTGAAACAGGCGTGTCGTATGGGGCGATCTATCACCATTTCAAAGATCGCGATGGACTGATTCGTGCAGCTCAATTTGAACGCCTGCGCAATCAGCCTGGAATGGACCTTGCGGCTCTTGCACATGCACTTGATAATCCCGGTGACGTTGTTGATTTCGTGGTGCACATTCAAGCCATCGCCGATGCAATTGCTGACCCAGAGCGAGCAAAGGTTCGACTTGTGCGTTCCAGCGTGATCACCTCGTCTATGTCCCATCCAGAACTTCGGGAGGCATTTACGGCACTTGAATCTTCTGTGGTTGATGAACTGCATGGACTTGTTGCCAAGGCTCAAGAACTCGGCATTGCCGACCCGAACATGGATCCACGTGCCGCCGCCGTGTATCTAGAGGCACTTTCATACGGAATTGTGCTGATGGAATTTATGGAAAATCCGCCTTCCAAAGAGGCGTTATCAGCGATGTTGCTGCGCGGATTCGCTGCCCTGCTAAAGCCTTCTGCATAAGGCCACCGCTGGGGTGCCACTGACCAGTTCAGTTGTTCACCTGCAGTTCACCTCAATCTCAGGTCACCGCAACATTGCTCATTTAGGTTTTGGGTGTTGGCAAATCCGCCACATCACCTCTTTGGAGTAAAACACATGAAATTAAAGCACTGGTCCCTCGCAGCAGTTGCCGCTCTCGCGCTTCCGCTGGCCGCCTGTGGTGGCGACAGTTCTTCAGACGTCCCAGGCGACGACGCCTCGGGCAGCATCTTCATCTCTGGCTCGTCCACAGTTGAACCAATTTCTACTGCAGTGGCAAAGGCATTCAATGCCGATAATCCAGATGTTGCTATTCAAGTAGAAGGCCCTGGTACTGGAGATGGTTTTGCCAAGTTCTGTGCTGGTGAAACAGATATCTCAAATGCATCTCGTGCCATTAAGGCCGCAGAAGTAGAAACCTGCAAAGCAAACGGTGTTGAGTTCATTGAACTCGAAGTGGCAATTGATGGTTTGTCAGTGATCACATCAGTGAAGAACAACGCCGTTGAGTGTGTGAGTTTCTCCGACCTTTGGGTATTGCTTGGACCAGATGCAACTGGCCGCAGCAAGTGGAGTGATGCAAATGACGCAGCCGCCGAATTGAAAGCAGCCATCGGCGACAAGAACGGCGTCATCAACGCCCCGTACCCAGATGCAAACTTGACAGTTACTGCACCTGGTGAAGAATCAGGCACGTATGACTCATTTGTCGAGATTGTTCTTGGATCAGTTGCAAAGTCATTGGAAGCCGAAGATGATCAGGCACGTCCTGACTACACCGCAAGCCCCAATGACAATGTGATCATCGAAGGCATTGCTGCTAACGACACATCACTTGGATGGGTGGGTTACGCATTCGTTGAAGAAAACCTCGACACCATCAAGCCCTTGAAGGTTGATGGCGGTAAGGGTTGTGTTGAAGCAACAAATGACACCATCGCATCAGGTGAATTCCCGATTGCACGTTCGTTGTACATCTACGTCAATAAGGCAAAAGCGGAATCAAACGCCTCTCTTGCAAAGTTTGTTGACTTCTACTTGAGCGATGCAGGCCTTGGAGTTATCGGCTCTGGCCAGGGTCAAGTGCCCTACGTATCACTTGCAGCTGCAGACGTGGAAGCCACTCGTGGAGTGTGGGCCGCAAAGACGGTCGGCACCCGCGACGGCGGAAAATAAGCAATTCGCCCCTCTCCGGCGTGAGGTAACGAGTTCTCAGGAATCTGAGAACGCACTGGGGTGCCAGAATCAAGGTTTTGGCACCCCAGATACCTCCGGGGTGAGAGCAAATTGGTGAGCAGTAGTCGAAATAAGTGAGAATAAGAGAGTGAGCACAGCCCCCATTACCTTCAAGCTCTCGCGTAAACGTCAGACGACGAACACTGCGATGAAGGGCTTTTTTCTCGCGGCTGCTGCGACAACTTTTATCATCACTCTCCTCATCATCTACACCTTGGTGAACGATGCATGGGGATTTTTTGTCAATGTACCCAAAGAAAAATTGTGGTCCATCGGTTGGTTCCCGCGCCGCGATTTTTTCGACATCAAAACCCTTGTCATGGGTTCGTTAATGGTGACAGGAATTGCGATGTTGATCGCAGTGCCCATTGGTCTGGGATCTGCTGTCTATCTCTCTGAGTTCGCTCGACCCAAAGTCCGCAAAATTCTTAAACCTGTTGTGGAAATTCTCTCAGGCATTCCCAGCGTGGTGCTTGGGTACTTTGCCATCAGCTTTATTAATCCGAATTTGATTGTGCGTTTTTTTGATGGCGCGAACAAAGCTTTCAATATTGCAGCTGCTGGTGTGGCAGTGGGAATCTTGACTATTCCCATCATTACTTCTGTTGCAGAAGACGCTCTTCGTGCAGTTCCTAATTCTTTACGAGAGGCATCATTTGGTCTTGGCGCTCGTCGCGTATCCACCACATTCAGAGTGGTATTCCCCGCGGGAATTTCTGGTGTTGTTGCCGCACTCATCTTGGGAATGTCGCGCGCTATCGGTGAAACCATGGTTGTTGCCATTGCAGCAGGGGCCGTAGGTGGCGGTTTGTTCTCGCTAGATCCATTTCAACCAGGCCAAACAATGACAGCGGCAATGGCGGCTCTTGGTTTTGGTAGTGACCAAGTGGCAGGCAGTGGCTTGGCATTTCAGAGTTTGTATTTCATCGGCTTTGTGCTGTTTGTTATTACGTTCTTGCTCAATCTTGTGGGTGACCGTTTGGTGCGCCGAGTGCGAGAGGAGTACTGAGCATGGGGCTTTCTACACCTGAGAAATACGGAGCAAAAAGTGCTGCAACCGTGACCGAAAGATTGACCTCCGGCAAGCGTCATGTTGGTGATTCCTTTATTGAGTTGGGATTACTGGCATCTTTGGTGAGCGCGCTACTCATTCTTCTTGCATTGATTTTGAGTGTGTTGGAAAACGCTTGGCCAATTCTTTCCACACGCTTTGGTGATTTTCTCAGTAGCGGACTTGATGCATCTGATGCATCAAGTGCCGGTGTGTGGCAGGCCATGCGTGGAACGTTAACTATGGCCATCATTGTGTCGCTAGTTGCATTTCCGCTTGGTGTTGCATGTGCGGTGTATCTCGAGGAGTACGCAGGCAAGTCTCTCCTTGCACGGCTCACACGTATCAACGTGCGCAACCTGGCCGGTGTGCCCTCCATTGTGTACGGCATCTTGGGTCTTGCAGTATTTGTGAAATTCGCAGGTGGCCTTACAGGAGGTCGCACTGTCATTGCGGGTGGGCTGACATTGAGTGTGTTGGTGTTGCCGATTGTGATCATCACTGCGTCAGAAGCTCTGCGTGCAGTTCCGCGTTCAATTCGTGAAGGTGCCCTTGGTGTAGGTGCAACTCAATGGGAGACAATTCGCTCACACGTGTTGCCAGCAGCAGCCCCAGGAATTCTTACGGGCACTGTGCTGTCACTGTCGCGTGCTGCCGGCGAGGCCGCACCGTTGTTGCTTGTGGGTGGAGTGACTGGTCTTCTCACCACAGGAAATCAAGGATTGTGGGAACAAATCACCCAAGGTGGATTCACTTCGATGCCGGTAGCAATTTTTTCCTATGCCCGCCAGACCGGGGCCGATTTCCAAGCGGTCACGGGGGCAGCATCGCTCGTGCTTTTGGTGCTTGTGGTTTTAATAAATGCAATAGCGATTTTGTTGCGAAATCGCTTCGAGAAAAGGTGGTGAACCTGAGCATGAGTAACATGGTCACTATCAAAGAGCCAATGGAATTTCATGGTGCTTTGGTGCCGAAAGAAGCGGTAGGAAAAGTGGAAAAAGACGACTCCCTCGACGTGCCTGTATGTGAGGCTGAAGACCTCTCGGTGTACTACGGCGAATTCCGTGCAGTACGTGATGTGAATCTCAAAATTCGCGGCCAAGAGATCACAGCATTCATTGGGCCATCTGGTTGCGGTAAGTCCACAGTGCTGCGTTGCTTTGATCGCATGAACGACCTCATTGATGGCGCACGTGTTGAAGGCAAAGTGCGCTATCACGGAGTCGACCTCTATGGAAAAGACGTTGATGCAGTGGAAGTGCGTCGTCGCGTGGGCATGGTGTTTCAGAAGCCGAATCCATTTCCCAAGAGCATTTACGACAACTTGGCATTTGGCCCACGTTTGAATGGGATCAAGAAAAAGGCTGAACTAGACGCGATTGTGGAGTCTTCATTACAGCGCGCTGCCTTGTGGGATGAAGTAAAAGATCGTCTCAAAGCGTCAGCAATGAGTTTGTCGGGTGGTCAGCAACAGCGTCTATGTATCGCACGTTGTATTGCGGTAGAGCCTGATGTGATTTTGATGGACGAACCCTGTTCGGCTCTTGACCCGATTGCCACCAGTCGCATTGAAGACCTCATGCAGGAAATCAAACAGGATTTCACCATCATCATCGTGACGCACAACATGCAACAAGCAGCCCGAGTGAGTGACCGTACAGCGTTCTTCACCACCGAAATCAATACCGAGAGCGACCGCCGCACTGGTGTTCTCGTGGAATTCGACAGCACACAAAAGATGTTCTCAAAGCCCGCCGATAAGCGCACCGAGGACTACATCACCGGCCGCTTCGGCTGACCTTGCCCCTTGGCGGGGTTTTCCCTGGGAAATCCAGGGAGTTTCGGAGGTTCTCCCAAATCCGGTAATTCCGAGTGGAATTGTCAGGAATTACGCTATTGTTGACCCAGTTAGTCAGCAATACCCCGAGGAGCCGTTATGGGCCTGTTTCTAGTGGAATTTTCGCCCCAGGGCGCAATCGATCAAGTTCTCGAAACTCTCAAGAGCACCATTTCAAGCGTCGACGCAGAACTCATTGAAGTTCAAGTCACCGCCGACAAGTCGCATGTATTTGCCATCATTGAAGCTGCCAATGCAGGGGGAGTGAAGGAATCACTTGCCAATGCGGGTTTCGAGTTCGATGGCATTGCGCCTGTTCGATTGGTGGGAGCTGATCTTGAACAGATCAAGCAAAGTCGTCCACCCACTGGGTATCTCGTGGAGTGGGACATTCCCGAGGGCATCACCATGGATGCATATCTTGCACGTAAGAAGGAAAAGTCGCCGCTGTATGCACAAGTACCCGAGACAACGTTTCAGCGCACCTACGTCCGCGAAGACATGTTGAAGTGCTTGTGCTTCTACGACGCACCCGATGAAGAAGCAGTAGTACGTGCTCGCGAAGTTGTGAGTACCCCAATCGATCGTCTTCACAAACTTGATACATCAATTGGCGACTGACATGTCCGTACATCTCACCGATAACGCAGTGCGTACAGATGCAAGTGTTCTTCAACTCTTGCAAAGTATCGCGGCGTCTGCCGGCGAGGTTGATGCCAATGTCGATGCCGATCGAAGAGAAGTCCTTGGAGAACTTGCCGCAGCCGGGCTCTTGGACTTGGGCTTAGCAATTGGTCAAGGTTCATATCTCGACCAAGCCCGCGTACTCTCTGATATTGCCAGCATGTGCATGTCTACAGCCTTTAGCGCATGGGCGCATCGCATGACTCTTGAATACGTAGCTACGTACAGTGCCGATAAACACGGCCATGTAGTTGAGGCGTTGCGGTCACTTGAGGCTGTGGGATCCACTGCCATGGCAGGCACATTCCGCGCGGCAAGTGGGCAAGAAGAACTCACGGTCCATCTCGCAGAAGATGACAATGGCATCTTGCGAGCAAACGGATTCATTCCATGGGCAAGCAATCTCTATGACAATGCTGTCATCGTCACAGGGATGTTGCATGGCAATTCCCGACGCATCGTTGTACTGAATCGTCTGCGCGAGGGCATTGAAGTTCTGCCGACTCCACAGCTCATGGCGCTCGATGCGTCACGATCGGGTGCTATTGGTTTAGTGGATGTCGTAGTCACAGAAGACGACTTCATTGATGTGGACTTTCTTGAGTTTGTGCGCTCCGTGCGTCCTACTTTTTTGGCTTTTCAAAGTGCATTCTGCATCGGGCTCGCATCTGCATCTTTGGGTGCAATTCGTGAGTTGCGTGGCGTTGCTCAATCATTGGGAGAGAGAGTTTCCTCGCAGCGTGATGAACTCGCTCGCTTGTGTCATCGACTTGAAGCATTAACCGTCTGGTTGGGCCAGCGTGATGGCGAAGTGCCATTGAATCCAGTGCGTCTTCGTCTTGAAGCCGGACATATCGCAGTATCAGCAACACAGTTGGAACTTGCAGTATGTGGCGGCCGCAGTTTCGAAGCAGCTAGCCAAACCTCACGCCGAGTGCGTGAGGGCCTTTTCATTCCAGTTCAATCACCCACAGAAGCACAGTTGCAATGGGAACTCCAGCAATCCAAGTAAACAATCTCTCGGTCGCACTGGGCAACCCTGCTGTACAGGTGCTCAGTGATGTCTCGCTGTCTATTCATCTAGGCGAGATTCTTGCGCTCGTAGGAAAAAGTGGCACAGGGAAAAGCACCCTTATTAATGCAATCGGTGGACTGATTCCATATACACAGGGCGATATTCAACGCATCCAAGGTGCACATGGTGAACTGCGCACTGCAACCGTATTTCAGTCGCCGCGCCTGTTTCCATGGCTGACTGCGCTCGACAACGTGGCTTTGAGTCTGACTTATCGTGCTCACCCCTCACACACGAAAAAGAAATCAGCACGTCGTGCAATCGCACGGGAGGTGTTGGCATCTCTCGATATTGAAGAGTATGCACATCGCAAACCGCATGAACTCTCTGGTGGACAACAGCAACGTGTAGGAATTGCACGCGCCGTTACTAGCCGTCCAGATGTTCTGCTTCTCGATGAACCCTTTTCCGCACTCGACGTAGCAACTCGATCATCACTTCAGGAATGGTTAGTTGAACATCGCGCTGATCTTGCACCCACCGTGGTTCTGGTCACTCATGATTTGTCGGAGGCGTTGTATGTAGCCGACAGGATCGCACTTCTCACTGATGATTCCGGTGATTTGCCAGTGTGGTCGTCTGATGTTCGTCATCGCGATCACATTCCACAAAGTGCGGTGCGTGAAGAAATTGAACGATGTTTTTTCGATGTCGCTTCCACTCTCACCGCGTAATCCCAAAATCTCACTTATTCAATACCGCAAAGGAACATCATGTCCACATTCCCTAGTCGCCGCAACTTTCTCAAGATTGCAGGCACAGCTGGTTTAGCTGTTGCCACGGGAAGCTCCATCCTGGCTGCATGCGGGGATTCCGGTTCTTCGCCTGCAACCACAGTTGACCCCTCCACATTGAATTTTGGTGATCTTCGTATTGGGTACTTGCCCATCACAGATGCATCGCCACTTCTCGTGGCGCATGCGAACGGATCTTTGAAGTCAGAAGGCTTCACTCCTTCATCACCCACATTGTTCCGCTCGTGGGCAGACCTTGTTGAAGCGTTTCAAGCTAATTCACTCGACGTGGTGCACATGCTCATGCCGCTAGCGATGCAGTTGCGCTTTGGTGCAGAGATCCCCCTCAAAGTTGTTGCATGGAATCACACCAATGGTTCCGCACTCACCGTGGCTGAATCCATTAACTCGGTGGACGATCTTGCAGGACAGACCGTGGCGATTCCATTTTGGTGGAGTATCCACAATGTGGTGCTCCAAAAGATTCTTCGCGCCAATAATCTCGAGCCAATTCTTGAAGGAAACCCGTCAAAGGAGAATCGCACAACGAAATTGGTAGTGCTTCCCCCATCTGACATGGTGCCGGCACTTGCATCGAAATCAATTGCTGGATTTATCGTGGCCGACCCATTCAACGCTCTGGCAGAAACAACAGGATCTGGAAAAATCTTGCGCTTCACCGGCGATGTATGGCGTGATCACGCATGCTGTGTGACTGTGGTGTCTGAAGATTTTGTCACCAACAAGCCACATGCAGCACAAGGTCTTGTCAATGCTTTGGCAACATCACAACTTGCCATTGCCCAGGATCGTAAGACTGCCGCGCAACAACTCTCTGATGGCAAGTACTTGCCGCAGCCGTTACCTGCCATCGAGCGCGCACTCACGCACTACGGCACAGATGAGTATCTGCAAAATGGTGCTATCCAAAACTCGGAGTGGAATTCTGATCGCATTGGTTTCCAGCCGTATGCATTCCCGTCCTACACCAAAGAGTTGGTTGCTGCATTGCGTGAGACTCGCATTGTGGGGGACACCGCCTTCTTGGCAAATATCGATGATGCAAAAGCGCATCAGGAATTGGTTGCAGAAGGATTGGCAAAGAGCGCTATCGAGAAAAATGGTGGACTTGGAAAATTCAAGTTGGCATCATTTGAACGTGTTGAGACTATTGCTCCGTAATGTTGCAACGTTCTCTTCTGCGAACTGCGACGGTGGTGTGCGCGGTGGGGCTGTGGTGGTTGTTGACTGCCACCATCTGGTCCGCTAACCCAGTTCTCTCACGGATCGGGCCGTTTGATGCGGTGCCATCTCTCATCGATACATTGAGTTCATCAACTGGTTGGAGCAATATTCAGACTTCGCTCACTCGATTGTTGATGGGATTGTTCATCGCAGTGGTGGTGGGAGTTCCACTAGGCATCTTGTTGGGAACCTATAAAAGAGTTGAGGAAGCAAGTACGCCGATAGTGAACTTTTTGCGGATGATTTCACCATTGGCATGGGCGCCGATGGTGATTGTTGCCTTTGGAGTAGGAACCGCTCCTGTGGTGTTTCTTATTGCAATCACCGCCGTGTGGCCCATGGCTTTGGGTTCAGCAGCTGGCGTCAAGGCTCTTGACCCAGGTTGGAGAGATGTGGCTCGCTCACTTGGGGCTCAGCCCGGCGAGGTCATCAAGTCAGTTGTTGTGCCAGGTGTGCGGGCCCATGTGCTCACCGCACTTCGACTGGCCTTGGGTGTGGCATGGGTGGTCTTAGTTCCCGCCGAAATGCTGGGGGTCGACTCTGGACTTGGATTTGCCGTATTGAATGCTCGCGACCAGTTGGATTACGCGGCTCTTGGTGGCAATGTTTTGCTCATCGGATGTATTGGATACATCTTGGATGGTCTATTCCGTCGCTTGGCCTAAACGGAGTGTCGTCGTCGGCGAATAACTGGCGGTAAGAACACCGCCATTGCAATTGCTATAGCAATGGGAATGATGATCAGAGTCGCCGACACAGTTGACGACTGACTAGAAGTAGCAGTCGCGCCAATGCCCATTGTGATGGGTTGAGCTAACTCGTTGAGACCATCAATGATGATGCGGTGTTCACCAATCGGTGCAGACACATTGTAGGAATCATTAACCGTTCCATCAATAGATACTTGTGAAGTACCAAGCAGTATTGGTGTTGAACGCATCCAGACACGCACCTCACTTTCAGGAAGTAGCCCTTTGACTGTCACGTTGAGTGCAACGGCTTTGTCGAGTTGCAATTGCCCCGAAGGCAACAGTGCAACAGTGTCGCCATTTTGATCTAAAGCCTTAATGCGAGCCACAACTACGCCGGCTTCAATACTGACTGAGTCGCCATCAGTTTTCACTGTGCTGGCAACGATATTTCCATTTACAAGAACTACTGATTCATCTACGTCTGGAATGGTTGTAGTGGTCGCACGCACGGGCAAAGTGGTGGTAGTGGCGATAGGCAGCCATGGGGAAGTGGCTGGTTGTTGTCGATCAGATGTAGGAGATGGGGGACTAGTTACAGGAGCATTTGTCGTTTCAGATGGCACAGTAATTGTCGTAGTGGGTGTAATAGAAGTTGTCGTCGTAGTTGTTGTTGGAGCAACGTACACAGTTCCTGTTCCAGTGAGTGCGACAATAATTGGGGCATTCATTTCTTCCTCAGACAGAGTGAGCGTTGCGTTGTGTGATCCTTCAGTGGTAGGCGTAAATCGAATTCCTATCGTGGACCCGACACCGATTGATTGCGACTGAGTTCCATCATCAAACGTGTAATCGTCACTCAAGGTTGCATTGAGTGTGCGTGTGAAATATTGCCCAGAAATTTGCAGTGTCTGTCGCGTGGTGGTGTTGAGATCTGTTGCAGGAAAATTCACAGATTGACTTGAGGTACTGAGTTGGCGAAAACTGATGTTGTCGAATGCGCTTGTTCGTCCTTCGCCATGAAAACCGAAACCATTCCATGTAGAGGGGTCATGGCGAGTTGCATCACTAGTGAAACCATCGGCCACATTGGTCAGCGCAGTAATTGGAGCCCAATTGGTTCCAGCGGAATAGTTTTTCAACCACACTGATGCTGTGTCTGAGTCCCTATTGAGGATGATTTGATATCTGCCGTAATTGCCAACGGCCACATTGCTCTCATATGTTCGAGTGCCTATTTCGAGTTTTGTTTTCCATGTACTACCTACGCTGCGCATGGTTAAGCGAAGACCAAGTTCTGCATCAGAGATATCGCCATCAGCGTTGGCGTCGTAGCCCATACGAAATTGCGACCCCCAGAAGGCACGGTTGACGTCGACCTCAATCACTGTGATGCCAGACATTCCAATGGCGGGGGTAGAGAAAGATTGATTGTTGATGCGCGTGGAGCGACTGCCAAAGCCCGCACCTTCCCAATCGAAGTACGCCATTTTGGAGGCGTTGAAGGAAGAAAATTGTGAAGAGATTCCGCTGCCAATCTTGTGAGTGATGTGGGCGGGGTTGTGGACGTTGTTGATGGTCACCCAATTGTCTTGACCATGCAGATCGCCAGCTGTGAGATTCTCAAAGCCGTAATGGAGTGCAGAGGACATGGCACCCGCTCCCCGTTGAGGTTGCACAAGTATGACAATCGTCACTCCAAGGGCTAATCTCAGCCATTTCAAGCGAGAATGAATCACAATTCAATCATAACTGACATTGCAGAGATTATCCAATCCAAAAAATGCCGAACATCACATAAAGAGGTCGTTGTTTACTTATTATTCACCTGCCTATGCTTGAGCACTTATCCAAATTGGGTCCATCCGGGCCTAAATTCCAATCTGCGGGGAGAAATACATGCAGAAATTAACAGGGCGCCGCATTGCGGCACTCGCCGTGAGCCTCAGCCTTATCGCTGCGGCATGCGGTGGTAGCGACGACAGCAGTGAGACACCAGCATCTGGTGGCGAGCTTGCAGGCATGAAGGGAACCCTTCCGCTTGTGGCATTGTCTGATGAGTTCAAAGGTCGTCTCTTGGAGATTGATCCTGCGCTCAAGGACTACAGCTACGCAGCAGAGACATACGACACCGTTGTCATCATTGCTCTTGCTGTTGAAATTGCAAAGACAGACGGCATTGGCTTCGCAAGCGAAATCAATGGCGTAACACGCGGTGGCGAAAAGTGCACCGACTATGCAGGCTGTTTGGAACTTGTCAAGGCTGGCACAGACATCGACTATGACGGTGTATCTGGACCACTTGAGTTCTCCGGTAACGGAGAGCCAACACAGGCTTCCTACGGTGTACAAGTTTTCGGTGACGACAACCGCATCGACGATAAAAAGACCACTTATGTAGAGGCAGCAGCACCTGCTGATGCCGACGTTGACCAAGTACCAGTCGTGGGAACACGCGAAGGTGATGGCGAGCTGAAGATTGGAACAATCCTTCCGCAGACCGGCTCACTCGCATTCCTCGGACCACCCGAATTTGCAGGTTTCGACCTCGCACTTGCAGACGTTAATGCTGCAGGCGGAGTATTGGGTAAGAACGTAGTGGGAATCAAGGGTGACTCTGGTGACGCAACCACAGACACTGCTTCGAAGACAGTTGACGCTCAGCTTTCGCAGAACGTTGACGCAATCATCGGTGCAGCATCATCTGGTGTGTCATTCACTGTTGTTGACAAGATCACAGCAGCTGGAGTTGTTCAATTCTCACCTGCAAATACATCAAAGCGTTTCTCTTCTTACGATGACAAGGGTCTGTACTTCCGTGCAGCACCATCTGACATCCTCCAAGGTGCAGTTCTCGCAGACGTTATGGCTTCCGATGGTGCTTCAAAAGTTGCCATCATTGCTCGTAACGACTCCTACGGAACAGGCCTCGCAGAGGACTTGCAAAAGAGCCTCGAAGCCGCTGGCGTTGAGGTTGTCATTGTGAAGATTTACGACGAGAAGGCAACTGCATTCGATGCTGAAGTAGATGCAATCAAGGCCGCTGGCCCAGATGCAATTGCAATCATCGGATTCGACGAGTCATCAAAGATCCTTGCCACCATGGTGGAAAAAGGTGTTGGCCCGAAGAACGTCAAGGTCTATGGCTGTGACGGCAACATGGGTAACGCCCTCGGTGAAAACTTCACTGCTGGTAAGTAATCCATAAAAACTTGGAAGGGCCCCGGGCAATTTGCCCGGGGCCCTTCTTTTTTTGTCGTGTTGCACGTACCCCGTAAAGGTGAGGTACGTAAACGAATTAGCGTTGCTTGGCCAGTGTGCCCAGGTACAACTCAATCACCTTGGGGTCTTTGAGCAACTCGCGTCCAGATCCGGTGTAGGCGTTTTGACCCTGATCTAATACGTAGCCACGGTCGACTACTTGCAAACAGCGATTAGCGTTTTGTTCCACCATCAAGATGGCAACACCAGTGGCATTGATGGCCTTGCACTGAATGAAAACTTGATCTTGTAGCGCAGGCGATAAACCAGCGGAGGGTTCATCAAGTAGCAACACAGTGGGCTTCAACATCAGCGCACGCCCCATTGCGACCATCTGGCGTTCGCCACCAGAGAGAGATCCGCATCTCTGATCCAGACGCTCGCCGAGACGAGGGAACAACTCCACCGCATATGCGAGTCGTTCGTCGAGCAGTTCTGAGCGCAAAAAACAGCCCATCTCTAAGTTCTCGCGCACCGTGAGACTGGGAAACACATTGTTGGTTTGTGGCACAAAACCCACACCACGCGCCACTAACTCATAGGGCTTCTTACCGGTGATCTCGTCACCATTGAGAAGCACCTTGCCGGAGCGAATATTGACGAGCCCGAGAACTGCTTTGAGCAAGGTGGACTTGCCGGCACCATTGGGTCCGATAATTCCCACGAACTCACCAGGTGCAACGGTGAGGTTGCAACCATTCAAAATGTTCACCTCTGGGGTGTAGCCGGCAATCACATTCTCAACGTCGATGACATTTGTGCTCATTGTGGACCTCCCAAGTCAACGTCGTGGTGTGTTCCAAGATATGCGTCAACCACCGCTTGGTTTGAGCCAATGTCATCAGGAGTTCCCTCGGCGATGATTCGACCTTCTGCCATCACGATCACCCAGTCGCTAATTTCGCGCACCATGTCCATGTCATGTTCTACGAACAACACCGTGCGACCTTCAGTGCGAAGTGCCTTGATGTGCTCTAACAAGCTTTGCTTCAAGGCTGGGTTCACACCCGCCATGGGTTCGTCCAACATCACCATTTCTGGTTCTGCCATAAGGGCACGTGCCATCTCCAGCAGTTTGCGTTGACCACCAGATAGTCCGCCCGCCAGTTCATCGCGCATGTGTGCCAGGTTGAACCGGGCTAATAGTTCTTCAGCTTTGGTAGTGATGGCAGCTTCTTGTGTGCGCCACAGTGGAGCAAAAAATCCACGCCAGAAACTTTCACCTTTTTGATCCGCGGCTCCAAGGCGCATGTTCTCAATCACTGACATACGCGAGAGTGCTTTAGTGAGCTGGAATGTGCGGATCATTCCACTGCGTGCAACCTTGTGAGCGGCAATGCCATTCATAGAGTTGCCGTTAAAGACGCAGTCACCGGTATCGGGGGTATCAAAACCTGTGAGAAGGTTAAAGAAGGTTGTCTTTCCTGCACCGTTAGGCCCGATGAGTGCGGTGATTTTGTTGCGCGGTACTTCTATGTGTGCCACATCTACTGCAACAAGACCACCAAATGCACGGCGCACAGAGTCCACCACGAGGATGGCATCATCTTTTTTTGAACCAGGGATGGGTTCGTAGTTCACAGTATTAGCGGACATCGAAAGCCTGCTCTCTCTTGTCTCCAAAGATTCCCTGAGGTCGCACTACAACCAGGATTGCCAACACCAGGCCAGCCACTATGAAACGCACCTGCGAGAAGTTGTTCTGATCCACAAGCCATGTGGGGAGCAACGGCGTGGGATCAGTAGGAGTGGTTCTGGTTGCCTGTTGCAAAGTGATATCCACGAACTGAATCAGGAACAAGAAAATCATCGTGCCGATGATGGGTCCCTTTGCGCGCGCCACGCCGCCCAAGATGATGATGGTGTAGGCGAAGAACGTAAACGTGGTGGAAAAGTCCTGTGGTTGCGAAGACTGTTTGTCGAGAACGAGCCACATGCCGCCAAGCGATCCAATAAATCCACCCAGCATCAAGCTTTGCATCTTGTAGGCGAATACGTTCTTGCCAAGGCTGCGTGCGGCATCTTCATCTTCACGGATGCTCTTCAACACACGACCCCATGGGCTGCGCATCAACAAATACACACTGACAGCAACGATGGTGAGAAGAACCCATCCGCTTAACATCAGCCACAAGCGGTATCCGTCCACTTTTTGTGCCCAGAATGTGACGCCATTTTCTGGAAAAGGATTGAGATTTTCCATCCAACGCGTGAATCCTTGCAAGCCGTCGTTTCCGCCGGTGAGCCAAGTGAAACGCACGGAGTTCAAGAACAATCGAATGATTTCAGCAATGGCAATAGTGACAATGGCCAAGTAGTCAGCACGCAGGCGCAGTGTGGGAATACCCAAAAGAAGCGCCAGCAAGATAGAGGAAACCACAAGTAACAGCACTGCGAATGGCCATGGCCAGTCGTAGCGACTAATAGGGATACTCAACGAATATGCACCAATGGCAGCAAACCCTGCTTGACCAAAGTTCAACAACCCGGTGTATCCAAAGTGCACGTTAAGGCCAAGTGCCACCAACATGTAGGCAATTGCGTTAGCACTGACTGCTGTGTATAACGAATTTGAAAGTATGAGATCCCAACTCATCCGATGCGCTCCTTGCGTCCGAGAAGTCCTTGTGGTCGAACAAGAAGAACAATTACCAAGGCCATGAGTGCACCAAGTGTTTTAAGTTCCACCACGTTGGGGAATACCCATGTCCACAGTTCAGTAAACATTCCCACCACAAACGATCCAAGCAGTGCGCCATAAGGGTTTCCCAAGCCGCCCACTGTGATGGCGGCAAACATCAACAACAAAATGATGTTGCCCATGTCCCATTGCACGCCAGAACTTGCTCCCAGCATTAATCCACCCATGCCGGCCAAGGCTCCACCAATAATCCACACAATCAAAATGATGCGATCGGTATTGATTCCAGTTGCTGAGGCGAGGTCGGGGTTATCAGACACTGCGCGAATTGCTTTGCCGAATTTTGCTTTCGACAAAAACACAGCCACTCCAATTGCAGTGACTGAAGAGATAATGACGATGCCAAGATCTCGAGGGGTGATTCCAAAAAGACCGAAGTCAATCTCTGGGGTACCAACGAACTCGTTGTAACGACGGTTACGTCCACCGAAGAAGAACAAGTAGATGTAGCGCACGGAGATTGCTACACCAATAGAGATAATCATCATGGAGGTCAGGCTTGTGCCGCGACGTCGCAATGGTCGCCACACTTGACGCTCAAAAAGGCCGGCGGCAAGAGCTGACGCTGCAATACCAAACGGAGCAGCAAGAAGAAGGTGGAGACCAAAGCCATATTTGTTGAGCCAGAATGCGACAAGTGCACCGATGGTCACAATTTCACCATGGGCAAAGTTTGTCAGTCCAGTAGTTCCGTAGATCAATGAAAGCCCCACAGCGCACATAGAAATAATCAAACTGAGTTTGATTCCGTTCACCAAGGTTTGGGGAAGTTGTTCCCATCGACCAGAACCACTTGCTCTGTCGTCGCCTACGAAGAGGGATACTTTTCTTTCGCCAGAACCAATCGTGGCACCGGTATCAAAGTTGATTGTTAACTCTGTGGGACGGTTTGTTTGGGGAGTAATGCCATCGGGAAGTGAGGCGACATCAATGGCCACTTTGTATTCGCCAGTTCTGATTACGGCAAGAGAAATCACACCATCGTCGTTGGTGATGCCCGTCACCACTCCAGAAGCTCCGGTGGCGGTTACTGTGACCCCTTCCACAGGGATTCGCTCAATTTCACCGTCAGTCAGTTTTTCTTCAATCACGGTGACGATGATGTTTGTCTCATTTGTCTCCGCAGCCTGAGCGGGCGAGGCCCCCATAAACAAAAGTGTCAGTCCGGCTATTGCGCCGAGAAACAGTTCAGCCTTTTTCACACGTGTCATCGAATTCTGTTTCCTAGTCTCATGCGCTCTGCGTCCCACCCCTGTGGAAACCAAGTTCTAGAAGGTTAGTGGTTTTTCTCCAATAGCCCTAAGGCTCTCACTCAAAACTGGCCAGGGAGGCATCTCGAAAAGGGGCAGATGGGCGAGTACCTGCAGATCTAGGGCCCGGGGGTAACACCCACTCAACAGGCGTGCTTGGCGGGGCCGGGGTTCTGGACGTCGTTTCTTCGTGAGAGATCATGGGGTAGCGGGCATGCTGAGACGGGAGAAAATGTTTATTACTTTTCGTGTTCACATGTGTTGATTCAATTTCCATTTACTGTGAGCGGTATGCCCAAGGAAGACACTCGGTCACTACTGATAGCAGCGGCTGTGGGGCTCATCGATCAATTCGGTGAAGACGGGTTGCGCCTGCAGCAAGTGGCCGAAATGGTGGGTGTCAGCGAGCCGTCGGTGTATCACTTCTTCAAAAATCGAACTGCGCTTGTGGAAGAAGCGCAAATTGTTCGATACCGACGAAGCTATTTTGAAGTCCTTATTCCGTTTGCTACAGCGGTGAGTTTGGCTGATACTCGAGATGAGTTTGAAAAAGCAGTGCGAAAAGTTCTTGCACTTTCATATGTGCCTGAACGCAACGCCATGAGACTCACCCGCTTAAGCGTGCTGGGGCGTGCTCAAAGTAGTGAGGTGATCGCGAAAGCAGTGGCTGACATCAACTTTGAGGTGGTGTCTGAGTTGGCCCGCGTCATTACAGATGTGCAATCCAAAGGCTGGGTGAACAAGCACCATGACGCGATGGCCTTGGGGTATTGGCTGGCTGGGCAATTCACGAGTCGCGTGATGGCCGAACTAGATCCTGAACGTGTGAGCCTGGACGAATGGGACCAGATTTCCGTGGAAGCAGTCCTTGGGCTGTTTCACGCGAAGAAATAGGCATTTCTTCCAGCAACCCTGCGGGACACCACATCTAGATGATTCATTGATGCGATACCTATATATAGGGTCGCGTGTGGCTGCATTCAGCAGTCCTTATTAATAAGCGGAAAAGTACAGTCTGTGGCTTTTACCTAGGTCTTTTAAGTCTTCCCGAAGATAGATAGCCTCCATTAAATAATGGAGACCATTAAAAGAGTTGTTCAAGGGCTGAAGGCTGCCCGTAGGCGGTTGACATCGCTGGCTGCTGCCACTGTTTTGTTGACCTCGCTCTTCGTCATCTCCATTGACGGGATTGTGGGTGTGCGCATCGCATCTGCATCTACTCAGGCCGGAATGTTGGATACAACCTTCCCGACGTCGGCGCCGGGTTATGAGATTAAGGCCGTGACGGTCGCAAGTAATGGAAATGTCTTCATTGGCGATGCAGGTTTGTCGTTCTATTCATCAAGTGGTGCACGAACAACATTGTGGGCAAATGGCTCCGTCGACTCATTAGATAAACAAACCATCATGGGGACTGAATACATCATTGTTGGCGGTCAGGGTTATAGCCCTGATGCCCGACTCATGCGCTTCACTACCGCAGGAGTGCGCGACACAACATTTGGTGCTGGTCAAACCAATGTGCATCGTGCATTGAGTGTGAGTGCTGTGACGAACAAGATTTTTGCAGGTGTTGCCACCTCTAATACTCTCGTTCGCTATAGCGAAAACGGAGTATCAGAAGCATCGGTGGCACCAGGCGGTGTCATCAATGCTGTGAGAACGTACACAGATAGCGGAACAGAATATGTTCTCGTCGGTGGTGGGTTTGGTATGAAGCGCTACGTTGCAGGAACTTTGGTTGACAGTGGTTTTACTGCAAACCCAGGCGCCACTGTGAATGCCATTGCCGTGCAACCTGATGGCAAGATTCTTGTGGGAGGCACATTTGGTCTCAAGCGTTATCTCTCCACCGGAGAAATTGATTCTGGGTTTGCAAACATCTCTGGAACCGTCACTGCTGTCGCTGTGCAATCTGATGGAAATATTCTCGCCGGTACTACATCTAATCTCAAGCGATATTCATCTACGGGCATTGCAGAGAGCGTTTTCAACACCAACACTGCCAAAGACGGAGCTTTCAATATTGCTAACAATGCGCTTGCACTTCAACCAGATGGTCGTAGCGTTGTCGGAGGGCCTAGCAATCTTGCGACTAAGCGATTCTTGCGTCGATATAGCGCTACCTATACAGCGCCATCAGTAGCACCTGCTCCCACTGCAGTAGCTGCAGACATGCAAGCAACAGTAAGTGTGACTGCTGGTTCTGGGGTGGTGCCCACCTCGTATCTCGTCACTACCGTTGAAGACCCCACAAAAACATGCACAGTGACGGGCGCATCGGGATCTTGTGTGATTACAGGTCTGACAAATGGGGTGGCGTATACATTTACGTCCACTGCGATTAACGGGGACATGTCCTCGTCTGCTTCACCGCCATCGAATGCGATCACGCCATTTTCTATCCCACCTGTTATCAGCAGCGCCGTATTAGGAGCCTCGGGCACAATTCTGACATTGACGTATAACGAAACCATTGCAGCCACCACAGCAGTACCCGCCAACTTCACAGTGACCGTCAATGGTTCACCAGTGGGAGTAACGGGTGTTTCAGCAACAGGTAGTGATGCCAATGTGGTTCTCACATTGGACACGGTGATAGCAGCATTGCGCACCGTGTTGGTGTCCTATGCACCCCCCGCGCCAGATGCCGGCCTCGAAAATCCCGCAATTCAAGATATTGGTGGTGCAGATGCGATTGCGTTTACCAATCGATCGGTCACGAACAGCTCTTCAGTTGATCAAACACCCCCGACTTTGTCATCTACGGCGGTGAATAATGCGGGAACGTCTGTGACATTGACCTTCAATGAGACTCTTCGTTCTACAACTGCGTCACCATCTGATTTCACCGTTTTGAATAATGGTGTCCCCATTGCCGTGACTGCGGTTTCTTCCACGGGATCTAATGCTGTGGTAACACTCACGTTGGCATCACCGATTGGTCAATCACGCCCCGTGAGTGTTTCGTATGCCGCGCCCACTGCAGATACATCAACTACCAATAGTGCGATTCAAGATAATGCCGGAAATGATGCAATTTCCTTTACAACAACATCGGTGTCAAACAATTCTACAGTCGACCAAACAGCTCCAGTATTTAGTTCTGCGGCACTTGCTGCGAATGGCACGACCTTGACGTTGTCGTACAACGAAACATTGCGTGCAACAACTGCACCAGTGAGTGCATACACCGTGTTGATAAATGGCGAACCCGCAACCATCAGTTCTGCAACATCTCCAGGAAACACTTCAACAGTGGTTCTCACCCTCGCCTCAGCGGTAGCCCAGGGCAGGACCATCAGTGTTTCCTACGACGCACCAACGCCCGATCTAAGTATCAGTAATAACGCCATTCAAGACAATGCAGGCAATGATGCGATTTCTCTGTCTGCACGTGCGGTCACAAACAATTCCTCATTAGATCAAACTCCACCCACGCTGTCGTCGGCCTCGGTGTCCACTAACGGAACAACGGTCACTTTGAGATTCAATGAGACTGTTCGCTCAACAACTGCATTTCCGTCAGATTTCACCGTACTGAATAACGGTGTTCCTGTGACCGTGACCGCTGTGACATCAACTGGATCTAACAGCGACGTGACACTCACACTTGCGTCTCCCATCGGGCGTTTGTTGCCGGTGAGTGTTGCCTATAACGCGCCAGCCCCCAACACGGCGACCACAAATAATGCAATTCAAGACAACGCAGGCAATGATGCAGCATCTTTCACTACGACAAGTGTGACGAACAGTTCGAGTGTGGACCAGACGCCGCCAACTTTTTCCTCGGCAACACTGGGATCTAATGGCACCACATTGACATTGAATTTCAGCGAGGTACTTCGATCTACGACTGCACCTGTAAGTGCCTACACCGTGTTAGTGGATGGCAACCCAGTGACGGTGAACACTGCAACATCTACAGGAAGCATCTCGACCGTGGTATTGACATTGGCTACTCCAGTGCATAACGCACAGATAGTCACTGTTGCATATAACGCTCCTACTCCAGATGCGACCATTAACAACTTCGCTATTCAAGACTCGGCAGGAAATGACGCAAGCTCCTTGTCGGCACGCTCGGTGACCAATAGCTCATCTATTGATATCACTCCACCCACAATGACCACTGCTGTGGTGACTTCAAGTGGTACTCAATTAGTAGTGAACTTCAGTGAAATTCTGGGGAACAACAAGCCACCAACGTCTGCGTTTACCGTTCTAGTTAATGGTGTGCCCATGGCGGTTTCAGGCATGAATGTGTCTAATCCAAGTAATTCATTCACACTGAATCTGTCTGGAACCCCCATCACATCCAATCAGACGGTGACGATTTCCTATACCGCTCCTACATCGGACTCGACTGCCTTTAATGCTGCGGTGCAAGATGGCACGGGTAACGACACTTTGTCATTTACCGAATTGCCCACCATCAATAACTCCACAGTGGCACCCGATCTTCGTGCTCCGATTTTTACTTCAGCCACAGTGAACTCCACAGGCACCTTTATCACTGTGACCTATGACGAAGCACTGATTGCAACAACAGCGCCTGCAAGTGCCTACACAGTCTTGGTAGATGGTGTTGAATTTCTCGTGACAAGTGCAGTCGTGTCGGGAACCACTGTGCGCCTCAATATGGGTTCAACCATCGAGTTTGGCAAGACGGTGACGTTGGCCTACACCGCACCAACTCCGGATTCAAGCGCAGCAAATGCGGCGAATCAGGATGCGGCGGGAAACGATGCAGTGTCTCTTTCTACGACATCAGTGTCGAACTTCTCTACGGCAGGCCCTGACACAGTTCCTCCTACATTGACCACAATTGTGGCCAGTGGAAATACTGTGACACTTTCCTTTAATGAAACATTAGGAAGTGCCACAGCACCAGCGTCTGCGTACAACGTTTTTGTGGGGATGGATTCCGCAACTGTTACCAATGCAGTGGTGAGTGGTTCAACTGTTGTCCTCACTCTTGCATCTCCTGTGCCATCTGGTGCAGTTGTCGCTGTGGATTACATGGCACCAACTTCGAACTCGGGAACAGGGAACTTGGCTATTCAAGACTTTGTGGGTAACGATGCGGTGTCATTTTCTGGATCAAATCAATCGACGAACAGCGTTTGGGCGTGGGAAAATCCTCCCTCTAACAACAACGCATGTGCGGGGTCACGATATGCGAATTCAACTCGCGCGCGAACATTGCCCAATGGTGTGTCCTACAGCGTGGGTGTCACCGGTGATTTTTTGTGTATCTGGGAAGTCACTGAGTCCTTGAGTGAACGTGGTGGTCGTGATGAGCATTTCACCGCCACTGGTCTCATTACAGATCCTGGCGTGCGTTTATCCAGCATGGAGCCTTTCACCAGCACAGGGGATGAGTCCTGTGTCTTGTATACGGAAGGTTCCACTTTGTCCAGATGTTTAAACAGAGGATTTGTCACGATTACTTTCTCTGAGCCAACCATTAACCCAGTTATTTCATTTGCTGGTTGGGGTGGTGCAGATGGCGGTGCAAAATCGTGGTCTGAGTTAGATCTTGTGACACCAAATGTGACCATCACACGCTTGAGTGGCACAAACATGCAAGTGCTAAATGGCACCCATGTGGGCATTGTGGAACCAAATCCAGGGACACGTTGTATAAATACAATTCCCGCCGGTTGTGGTTCCTTGCAGATCAACGGAACAGTGACTGAAGTGAAATTCGCAGTGAGTTATTGGGCAAATGGATCAGGTTGGGGTAACGAAGACCAGTGGAACATTGTTGCAAGCGTGACCGAGGACTTCGGACGTTTGCCATCGAGTTATGACGTCCCTGTTGCAAGCCATGTGGTGGGCTTTCTCACACTGGGTTCTTCAGTCAATGCGGACAACTTGACCTCACTGTACGGAAATGAAAACGGCAATGCAGTGAGCCCTGGTGCAACCATTCCAAGTCATCCAGGTAATGGTGTCACAAGTTTTAGCAATCTCAGTAGTGCTGATGTGGGGACTACCTATTCAATACCAGTGACACTTGACGGTGTGGAAGCTTCGGCATATTTATGTGGTTGGATTGACTTTAACCGTGACAGTGTGATGTCTTTCTCGGAACGTACGTGTGCGCCAAACCCTGGAGTGAATGCAACTTCTGCGATATTGAATTGGACCGTACCTAACACCTTGGTGCCAGGGCCTACGTATGCGCGTATTCGACTCAGTTACGACCCGGTTCCATTACCCACAGGCAAAGTGTCCTCTGGCGAAGTAGAAGACTATTCACTTAGCATTGCTGCATCTGCGTTACCTGACGCAGTTGATGACACCTCAACTAATGGTCAAGATATCAATCAGATTATTTCACCATTAACGAATGACCAGTTTGAAGACGGATTCCCCGCATTGAACTCATCGTTGCTGCTGTGTGGGTATGGAACAGGGCCGTTTGTATGTGACAAAACATCACTTACGGTGCCCAACGAGGGAACTTACACGGTGAACTCCAATGGAACTGTCACGTTCGATCCGTTGCCCAGCTTTGTTGGTACCGCAACGTCTGTGCAGTATCAAATCTCCGATACTCAACAACGCCCCACAACTGCAACAATCACGCCCACCGTGACACCAGCACCAAGTGCGAGCCCGGATACCAGCCTTGACTATGTGAATATCACCCAATCAAAGTCGGTGCTCGCGAATGACACAGCTGGTTTTGGCGTGCTTTCGACAAGTTCGTTGTTCTTGTGTGGTGCTGGTCAAACAACGCCGAATTGTTCTGCCCTGTCTGTCTCTGTTGAAGGTGGTGTATATACGGTCAATCAGTCAACGGGAGTGATTACCTTTACTCCATCTACCGATTGGGCAGGTGTGGCACCCGCAGTGACATACCAAGTGTCAAATGGTTCGCAACAAGTGGCCTCATCTACGTATACGCCAACAGTTATCTCGCAACCAGAAGCTGAAAATGACATATCGAATGGTGCATACGATACGAATCAGATCATCGATATTTTATTTAATGACACTGAACGCGGCGCAGACTTTGATGAATCAACTGTGCGCCTCTGTGGTATTGATGACCCTGCTACTGCCGAGAATGAGGCACAAACTCCTCCTGGATGTGACAATACATCGGTAACTGTTCCCGGTGAGGGTACATACACAGTGAACAGTGATGGAACTGTCACTTTTAATCCACTTCCTACTTTTGTAGGGACTGTGTCTACGTCTGTGCGCTATCAAGTTGCTGATGAATTGGGTGAGATTGCTAGTGCTCTCATTACTCCAACTGTTGAGCTTCCACCAGTACCAACTGCATCTCCTGAGGCAATTAGTGATGCCTACGACACGAACCAGACATATACGCCATTGTCGAATGACACTCCTGGTGCGCCTTCATTCCCGTTGTTGGCGAGTTCCGTGTTGTTGTGTGGAACAGGGGAGACTGCACCGAATTGCACATTGACAACATTGACTGTTGATGGCCAAGGCACCTACACAGTGAATCCTGCAGATGGCACAGTCACATTTGATCCGTTGCCGACGTTCACGGGTGTCGCGACTCCTATTTCGTATCAGGCAAAAGATTCGTTGAATCGCGTAGCAACATCAACTATTTCTCCAACTGTTGAGCTTCCACCAGTACCAACTGCATCTCCTGAGGCGATCAGTGATGCTTATGACACGAACCAGACATATACGCCATTGTCGAATGACACCCCTGGTGCGCCTTCATTCCCGTTGTTGGCGAGTTCCGTGTTGTTGTGTGATCCAGGTCAAAGTGCACCTGCGTGCGACAAGACAACTCTGATAGTCGCGGGCGAGGGTACCTACACAGTGAATGCAGATGGCACAGTCACATTTGATCCATTGCCGACATTCACTGGCACTGCAACGCCGGTGTCATATCAAGCAAAAGATTCTCTAAATCGTGCAGCTACCTCCACAATCACACCCACAGTTGGTCTGCCACCTGCACCGACTGCTTCCCCCGAGGCAATCAGTGATGACTACGACACGAACCAGACCTATACGCCATTATCGAACGACACCCCAGGTGTGGCTTCATTCCCGTTATTGCCAGGATCTGTGTTGTTGTGTGACGAAAATGAGACTTCGCCTAATTGCACGTTGACAACACTGATTGTTGAAGGCGAGGGCACCTACACAGTGAACCCCACAACAGGTGCCGTCGTGTTTAACCCGCTGCCGACATTCACCGGTATTGCAACCCCCATTTCGTATCAGGCAAAAGATTCCCTGAATCGTGCGGTCACGTCAACAATTTCACCGACCGTGGGTGAACCACCTTTGCCCACAGCAGAACCAGATGTGATGACATCGGCCTACGACACGAATCAAACACACACGCCGTTGTCAAATGATGAGGGCGGGGCAGAGGACTTTCCGTTGTTGGCGTCCACTGTGTTGCTATGTGGCCCGGGTCAAAGTGCACCTGCATGCGACAAGACAACTTTGACAGTCGCGGGCGAGGGTACGTACACAGTGAACAGTGATGGCACGATCATCTTTGATCCGTTACCTACTTTTACTGGTCCTGCAACACCTGTTTCGTATCAGGCAAGTGACTCTTTAGGTCGTACGGCAACATCCACAATTACTCCCACAATTGATCCACCTGATGCACCTATTGCCACACCGGAAACTCAGTCGGTATTGCCAGGAGGCACTGCAACATTCACTACCGTCATTGGTAGCGGAGGATTAGGGACTGGTGCAGATCTGCAGACCGGTTCAGTGAATGGACCATGTCTTATAGATCCGGACACCAGTCTTTGTGGGACCACCGTGACTATCAGTGGTGAAGGTACTTGGACAATTGACCGCGACACTGGAGTTGCGACATTTGTGGCATTGAATTCAATTGCTCCTGGAGATCAAACCCCAGTTGTTTATCGCATTACTGATATCACTGGGCAAACAGCCACAAGCACTTTGACCCCCACGGTGCCACCTCCACCCAATGCAGTGAATGACGTGTCAAACGGTGACTACGACACCAACCAATTGATTAATCCTTTGGCTAATGATGTGCCTGGTGATGAAAGTGCGCCTTTGGTTCCTTCGACGTTGAAGCTGTGTGGAAACAACCCAGTACAAACTCCTGATGATTGTGATCAAACGTCTGTCACGGTTTCAGGCGAAGGCACATATACATGGGATCCAACAACAGGCCGAGTGACATTTGATCCGTTGCCCACTTTCACTGGAACAGTGCAAACCCCCGTGGTGTATCAAGTAGAAGACACTCTTGGTCAAGTTGACTTTGCAACAATTACGCCTACAGTCACCGCGCCACCGTTGATAGCTGTAGATGACACATCATCGGGTGACTACGATACGAACCAA
>JAUMDU010000008.1:0-3008 GCA_032121425.1 Ilumatobacteraceae bacterium
CACTACCCAACACGTTGCCGAGCGAACCATTGAGATACGACAAGGGCGCACACCCTATTCACGCCTCGGAAATGGACCTTATATTTGGGCCCTTCTCATCGCTCTAGGGTGGCTTGTCAACAAGCGCACGCGAGCCATTCGTTGGCGGTCCAGTTAGCCTCAAATGCCTATGCCAGGCGCCTATGACCCCAACGGACCTCTTCGTCTTGCATACCTGACCTATCGCGGCAAACCCCATGTGGGTGGCCAAGGCGTCTACACCCGACACCTCACAAAAGCTTTAGTAGATCTTGGACACTCCGTGGAAGTGTTTGGCGGCCAGCCCTACCCAGTACTTGATGATCGCATCGCGATGCACAAGTTGCCCAGCCTGGACATTTTCAATGACCTCTACCCAGGCCGTTTGCCGGGCTATTGGGAAATTAAGACATGGCCCGACTTTGTAGAGACCGCGCGTTTCCTTGGTGGTCAGTTCTCAGAACCACTTGCGTTTTCGAAGCGTGCATATCGTGAGTTGCGCACTCGTGTGAATGATTTCGATCTTGTGCACGACAATCAGTGTCTTGGTTGGGACATCTTGAAGATTGAAAAAATCATTCCGACAATTGTCACCTTGCATCACCCCATCACTAAAGATCGTGAATTGGAAATGAGCCATGCTCCCAATTGGTGGAAGCGTCGTTCGTTGAAGCGTTGGTATTCATTTGTAGAAATGCAAGGAAAAGTTGCCAGCAAGATGCCACGCATTGTTGTGGTCAGTGAAAACAGCATTAACGACATCAATAAAGACATGGGCGTCTCGCGCGATCGCATGCGTTTGGTGCCAGTGGGTGTTGACCCCGAATTGTTCCGCCCAATGCCCGAAGTGCAGCGTCAACCTGGTCGTCTCATCACCACTGCATCTGCAGATGTGGCATTGAAAGGCTTGTCGTATTTACTCGAAGCAATGGCAAAACTGCGCACACAACGCGACATTCGTTTGACCATCATTGGCAAGCCTCGCCCAGGTCACAGTATGGATCTCATCGAATCGTTGGGATTAAAGCCCTACATTGATTTTGTTTCTGGTGTCCCCGATGAGCGCATCGTGGAACTGTATGCGCAAGCAGAGTTGGCAATTGTTCCAAGCCTTTATGAAGGTTTCAGCTTGCCCGCCATTGAGGCAATGAGTACAGGTATTTGTTTGGTAGCAACCGATGGCGGTGCGCTCCCAGAGGTCACCGGCATCGACGGCGACACTGTCTTGCAATGCCCTGCAGGAAATGCAGAAGCATTGGCAACAACCATTGCACGAGGTCTCGATGACGCCAACTTGCGCACGCGCGTGGGATTGGCTGGTCGTGAACGTGTGGTGTCGCGTTGGAGTTGGCGTCATTGCGCCGCGTTAACTGTGGACCAGTACCGCGAAGTTCTCGAAATGCCCCATAACCAGGCACGTCGTCGCAACGCCCAAAGAAAGGCTGGTTGATTTCTATGTTGACTGTCAGATTCGATCGCCTTGGCCTACGTCCTGGCGACATGTTCCTAGATGCAGGTGCTGGTTTTGGCCGACACGCCTACGAAGCTGCTCGCCTTGGCGCCACCGTGTACGCACTTGACTGGGGCCAAGAAGAAGTTGTGGGCACACGAGCAATGTTTGGCGGAATGATTGACGCACAAGAAATCCCTGCCACAAGCTTTGGTGGCGTCTTACGTGGGGATGCAACCCAGTTGCCATTTGAAGACAACACATTTGATGCAATCGTGACTTCTGAAGTACTCGAACACATTCAAAACGATGTCACTGCCATTGCAGAATTTCATCGAGTACTTAAACCGGGCGGATCACTTGCTGTCACGGTTCCCACATGGTTCCCAGAAAAAATCAACTGGATGCTCTCTGATGAGTACTACGCACCAAAAAGTGTGGGTGGCCATGTGCGCATTTATTCAGCAACTGAACTAAAAGCAAAACTACGCACTGCAGGTCTTACCGTGCGCGGAAGTCATCATGCACATGCCTTGCATTCTCCCTATTGGTGGTTGAAGTGTGCCGTAGGTCCTAGTAATGAAGATCATCCATGGGTGACCAAGTATCGCAAGCTTCTTGAGTGGGACATTTTTGAAAATCCACCCGTGATGCGTGTTGCAGAAAAAGTCTTGAGCCCTGTCATGGGTAAGAGTTTCATTGTGTATTCCACAAAGCCAGTGTCTGTGGGTGCACGTTCATGAACAGCAATCGCCCACACCTGCCAGGCATTCTCACTACTGCAGACCTCTACAAAACTGCAGATTCCATTCAAGCCCTGCAGTTATCGAACGGAATGATTCCTTGGTATCCCCATGGACATTGCGACCCGTGGAATCATGTGGAGACAACAATTGCACTCGACATCATGGGTCGCCACGATGGTGCACTCGCTGGATATCGATGGTTGGCAAATCATCAAGATGCAGATGGTTGGTGGTTCAACTACTACATGCCAGATGGCTCCATTGAAGACGCGAAACTTGATACCAATGTGACTGCATACATTGCTGTAGGCGTATGGGCGCATTGGCTCTGCACACGCGACACCGCCGCAGTATCTGCCTTGTGGCCCACTGTGCGCAAAGCATTGAACTGGGTACTGGATATGCGACGCCATGACGGCACCATTTTGTGGGCGCGCGAAGTGGATGCACAGCCCTGGGATTATTCCTTGCTCACAGGTTCATCATCAATCCGCCACGCGTTGCACTGCGGTGCAGCACTTGGTGATTTACTGGGCGACCCTCATCCTCAATTCATTGCAGCAGCCGATGCCATTGACCAAATCATCAACACCAACCTTGATGCCTTTGAACCCAAAGAACGTTGGGCAATGGACTGGTATTACCCCGTGATGACCGGTGCAATGACAGGCATTCGTGCCAAATCTCGCTTGGCCGAAAAGTGGGACGACTTCGTTCTCGATGATCGTGGCGTGCGTTGCGTGAACGATGAGCAGTGGGTAACGGCTGCAGAAACAAGTGAGTGCGCCATTGCA
>JAUMDU010000009.1:0-20340 GCA_032121425.1 Ilumatobacteraceae bacterium
GGCATAAGCCCGGCATAGATGCACTCCTCCAAGATATGGGTCGAACCGTTGTAGGTATCGACCTTCTTGGACACGGGTCAGCCGACAAGCCCCACAATAGTGACGCCTACGGAGACCTGGGTCAGTGGCTGTTGGGAGCTATTCCTAGCGAGTATCCAGTTGTGGACATAGTGGGTTTTTCTCTAGGAGCTCTTACTGCACTTGATGCACTCGTTATTGCACCAAAGCGATTTAGAAAAGTTCTGCTTGCCGGTATTGGCGATGGTGTGTTTGATGCACCGTCGAGCGATAGACATCAGCGGATAGTTGATGCCCTGGAGGGACGTGGGGCACCAGATGACACCTTTGCCCAAATGTTTGTGCAATACGCCCAACAGCCCGACAATGATCACATTGCACTTACTGCAATTATGAAACGACCTTCAACGCGCACTGTCACGGCTGTGGACTTGTCACAGCTGCCACACGAAGTTCAGGTAGTTATAGGTGACAAGGATTTCGCAGGACCCTCCGACAAACTTTCGTCCTCGTTTCCTCATGGCACTTTGACAGTGTTAAAGAACACAGACCACTTTGCCACCACAGAGTCTTTTGCTTTTATTGATTGCCTCCTCTCATTTTTTGAACCATGAGTGAAGATTCAAAAATCACACAAGAGGTCTCAGTCGCACTTAAAATTCTGCGTGGCGGCGGTGTGGTAGCGATACCCACAGAAACTGTCTATGGACTTGCCGCCCGAGCTCTTGACCGCGATGCAGTTGAAAAAGTTTATGTCATTAAACAAAGGCCAAGAACTCATCCACTGATTGTTCATGTTGCATCTTTGCAAGAAGCACAGAATTGGGGAATTTTCTCGCAAGAAGCACAACTTCTTGCAGAACATTATTGGCCTGGACCCCTGACTCTCTTAGTGCCAAGAACACCCCTTGTACCTGACTGGATCACTGGAGGTCGTAATTCTGTAGCAATTCGTGTGCCAAATCATGAGCTCACGTTGAGGCTTCTTATTGAGATGCAAGATGCAATTGTTGCCCCTTCAGCAAACAAGTTCGGCAAGGTAAGCCCCACAGAAGCTCGTCATGTGTTGCAAGATCTTGGAGATCAAGTTGATGTCATTCTCGACGGAGGAATTTGCGACATTGGAGTTGAGTCAACAATCATTGAATGCTTAGACCAAATACAGGTGTTACGTCCGGGTTCAATTACCAGCCAAGAAGTTGAAAGACTTTTAAATATTTCGCCGAAAACTCAATCGCTAGGGGCGTCTCGCGCGCCTGGCATGATGGCTTCACATTACGCTCCTCGCGCCCGAGTCATTCTTTGTGACAACAAAGAAGAGGCTGATGCGATAATTGACCGAATGAGACATGACAACCTATCCGCTTTCCTAATTCACCAAGAAAACAATCACGAATACGCCCAAAAACTTTACGCCCTTCTTCGACAAGGCGATGAAAAAGGCTGTGACGTCATTGTCGCCATACGCGCTGCAAACATTGGCATTGGACTAGCCATTAATGATCGTTTAACCAAGGCCTCTACTCAACCAGTGTGATCTCAGATATCTCGTTGACACAATGAATGAGCTGATCACGGATGTACTCAACACCTGGTACAACAGATGAAGCAAGTCCCCCGATTGTGAGATGCACCATTGTGCCTCCTGCTTCAGGAACCAATTCGCAGCGACACCAATCCGATAAGTCACATAGGTTACTGAGATTCTCAAGTGAAAATTCTATGAGGTACGGGCAGTCTTCTTCAATGATGGCCCCCACACTTGAAGCAACAATTTCAAGAAGTGGAAAACAATCAACCGGCAACACATTGAATGTAAATGAGGACACATCGCGACGTGTACGTTGAACTCTCTCCCCTGCAGACCATTTGGGAGTTGAACTTGTCTCACCTTGGTTGTTTTTGGTTCTCAACCGCTCGACTTGTGGAACAGATAACGAAGCGACCCTGAAAGCTTCATTCACAAGAATCATTTGCCCCGCATCGCCGCCAGTGTCGGGGTGATGTTGCTTGGCTAGTCTGCGCCACGCAGCATGAATCTCTTCCTGCGATGCATCACTCGATACACCAAGTACCTCAAAAGGGTCATTCATTAGGGGAAGTCATTTACCAATGAAATTTGGGGGCCGCTTTTCTATAAATGCGGCCACACCTTCTTTGAAGTCTCGGGTGCGGAACAACGGAAGTAGCTGAAGAAATACATGGTGCACGTTTTGTTCGAAAGTCTCAGTTTCCGCAGCTCGCATCATTCGCTTAATGGCGCGAACAGCCAATGGAGCATTGGATGCAATTTCAGATGCCATTTCTCGGGCGTGCAGCATAAGTTCATCAGCAGGTACCACTTTGTTGACGAGACCTAGATCTAAACACTCAAGTGCATTGAGAGTTCGGCCAGTGAATGCAATTTCTGCTGCGCGCGCATAACCCACTATTCGAGGCAACAACCATGTTCCACCGCTTTCGGGCAAGATACCCCTCTTGGCAAAACCTGGCGCCATCTTGGAATTATCGGCGGCAATTCGAATATCGCATCCAAGTGCGATATCGAGTCCGTACCCCGCAGCACCACCATTGAGAGCACATATAACCGGTGTATCTAAACCATGAAGAACAATGGGAGGAGTCTCCCGAAGGTTGAACTCAACCATGTTTGCCTCTGTGTTATCGAGGACTCCTAAAGATTCGCGTTTTCCGGACTGTGACCCCAAATCAAGCCCCGCACAAAATGCCCGACCCGCTCCTGTCAAAATTATGCAACGTACTTCGGGATTGTTGTCGGCTTCCAAAAACTTCTTCGACATCAAATCGAGCATTGCTCCCGAGATCGTATTCATCCGATCTGGTGCATTCAGTGTGATAACTCCAATGTGATCGGAGATTTCTAGAAGAACTTCGTCTGTAGATGCCATAGTCACAAACTAGTACGAAGAATCTCCCACAATGACAAACTCCACATCTCGCGGGGCATACAACACATTGCACAAAGCCAAGAAGAACGCTGTCGCCCCAATTATGTGCACCCCCACCAAGAACACCGGCACCCCAGTGAGATACTGGCTATAACCCACAAATCCTTGAGCGACCGCAACATAACCAAGCAACACCAATGATTCACGTTGCTCTGTCATGTCAGAACGGTGACGTAATTTCAAGAGCACTAGCAACAACAGAGCTACCGTGGAAATGACAGTGATTCCATGAAGACGAGCAACATCGCTTAGTTCAAAGTCGAACCTCACTGCATCTTCGCCACCTGCATGAGGCCCGGTAGCTGTCACCACCGTTCCAGTGATCACAGCAGTAACACCCAACAAGAACAGCCCAAGTACGTACTTCTGGACATCTTGAGGAAAGCTGCGCAACCACCTCTCGGGGCGATCAATTCCCGCACGACGATAAAGAAGTAATGCAAGAGAGATCAAGATCATCGACACAAGAAAGTGAGCCATGTTGGCGAACGGGTTAAGACCGGTCAACACCACAATTCCGCCGATAACCACCTGCATGAGAACCCCTACAACGAGCAACCATGCCAACACGATCAAATCGACTCGCCTCGGTCGTGCCCTGTGTGCCGTCAACACCGCCAAGATCACACTTGCGGAAACAAAGCCAGTGAAAAGCCTGTTGGCTTGCTCGATGAACGTGTGGCCAGTCGAGACATCGATGAATTTTGATTCATTGCACTGAGGCCAGTCCACGCAGCCCAAACCCGACCCTGTGAGCCTCACTAGGGCACCAGTAAAAATAATGACACAAAGGGACCCCAGGGCAATTCCGGTAACAATGCGAAAGGTTCTCGTCGAAATAACCACACCTGTGACTGTAAGTGGCTGGACCTGTGTGCACCACTTCTTTCCAGACACATCACAGTGGCTACGGTCACATAGATGATTACTTCTTTTGATGATTACCCACTCCATCAAACATGGGAGCCAATTGCCCATCCTGAGTCAGGAGACCCCGGACACTACGACCGTTACTTCTTCAATGGGTACAACAAAGACGGATCAGTCTTCTTTGCACTGGCCATGGGCCTGTATCCCAATCGACACGTCATGGACGCCGCATTCAGTGTGGTGCTCAACGGCAAGCAAGTGAACCTGCGCAGCAGTGCCCGTGCAGCAACCGATCGTAAGGACTGCACATCCATTGGACCGATTCAGCTTGAGATTGTCGAGCCTATGAAGCACCACAAAATCGTGGTTGATTCTGATGAATACAACATCACTGCAGAACTTGAATTCACAGCAATGTCACAGCCCTATGAGGAACCACCATTTCATGTGCGCACTGGAAACAGAACAACAATGCGTTATACGCGCCTGACTCAACTAGGAAAATGGAGTGGCAAGATCACCATTGATGGCACAACACATCAGATTGACACTGAGTCATTTAAAGGCTCGAGAGATAGATCATGGGGTGTCCGTGGTGTCGGTGAACGCACACAATTTGGTGCTCCCGCTTCACAACCACCCCAGTTTTACTGGCTTTGGGCCCCCGTGTGTTTCGATGGTTTTGGAACTGTTTTTGATGTCAACGAGTATGCCGATGGACAGCGCTGGCACGAATCAGGCGCACTCCTCAGTGGCACAGACACAATAATGCATGCGCACAAGGTGTCGTACGAAAGCGTCTGGCAAGAAAACACTCGTCATATGAGTCGATTTGTCTTGCACTATGAGTTTGAAAAATTCTCTGCAACATTGGAATTCAACCCGCTTGTTCACTTTCAGATGTCGGGTTTGGGGTATCTGCACCCTGACTGGGGTCATGGCATGTGGCGAGGGGAATCAGTAAGCACCCGGGACGAAATATCACTGCCAGTGCCCAATCCACTTGATCTGAGTTACATCCACGTGCAAACCCTGAGCGATGTCATGTGCAGTTTTTCCGACAACAGGCCACCTCAGCAAGGAATAGGGGTTCTAGAGACCCTTATTTTGGGCAAATACACCCCTGCAGGCTTCTTGGGCCTTGAAGACGGCTACAAGCCCTAATTCTTCACAGACTTAGAAATCACGCCTAGAGACCGGGACAGGGTCTTTTCCGTAGGAACATCATCACCCTGAGTAGACAATTGACCACTAAGACCACTCTGGGTGGCTATATAAACATTTTCAGTGAGAAATTTCTCAAGTTCTTCTCAATCCTGCCGATCCCTTTACCGGATCAACAAGGAGAGAAGAAATGTCTCGCAATCACAAAACCCTCATCACAAAAGTCGCCCTTACAGCCTTCATTAGCGTTTTGGCCTCGGCTGCTCTTCCTGGGCATACCTCACAGGTGTCCGCCGCCACGATTGTGGCCAGTGCACCCAATAAAACAGCACCAGGTCAACCGAAGTTTGGCGAGGCTGGCCCTGCGGTTGTAGCCGTTCAAAACGCAATCATGAAGAACGGTTTCACTTTGCGCGGTGGTGCTACCGGAAAATTCGATGTCCGCACTCGTACGGTTCTTCGTACATTTCAAAAAGTTGTTGGCCTGAAAGTCACAGGAGTTGTAGATGCTGCAACTGCACGAGCACTCAAGCTTAATTCAGCTGTGCCAAACACTCCTGCAAACCCTGCCACACCTGTAGCAGTTGCTGCACCCGCAGCTGCCCCAGTGAGCTCTGGACCGTTCATAACCAAGCTTCCAAAGCGCGGCACAGGCAGTAAGAGCGTTGTCATTGTTCAAAAGGCGTTGATTGCTGCAGGTTTCCAGGTATCCGGTGGATCTGACGGCATCTTCGGATCTTCAACCACACGTGCAATTGCTACATTTCAGAAGGCAAAGAACATAAAGGCCACCGGAATTCTCGATCAGCAAACAGCTATTGCTTTGGGTGTGATGGCTCCTCCTGTTGCCGTGGCGGTAGCGCCTGCTACCCCAGCAACATCTACAGCCCCAATAGCGAATACTGCACATGTTTCTTCGATTCCCAAGCGTGGCCAACGCAGCAAAGATGTTGTGATTGTTCAATCAGCACTCATTGCAGCGGGCGTGACAGTAAAGGGTGGAGCTGATGGCTTCTTTGGTGGAGCTACATCAGTGGCTATTTCAAATTTCCAAAAAAAGTCTAGTTTCTCCGCAACGGGTCAACTGGATGTACGCACAGCACTCAAATTGGGAGTAATTCCAGCACCTACAGTTCAGTTGGCAGTATTTCCTGTACAGGGTCCTTGTTCATTCAGCAACACCTGGCATGCACCGCGTGGCGATCGCAAGCACCTTGGCGTTGACATCATCGCAAGGGAAGGCAACCTCATCTATGCAGTGGCCGATGGCACCATCACACGCGTCTACAACGAGGCCACCAGTAAGCGAGCAGGAAACGGCGTTCGCCTGACAACAGCAGATGGCACCTATTTTTTCTACGCCCACTTTCAAAAGGTTGCTGATGGCATCACTGTGGGAACAAAGGTAAAAGCAGGGCAGGTCATTGGGTACAACGGCAAAACAGGAAACACCAGTACACCGCATCTTCACTTTGAGATCCACCCGCAAGGTGGCGCACCAATTGATCCAACATCAGCGGTTGCAGCGGTGAACGCCTGTCATGTAACAGCACCATTACCAATTCCCTAATACTTCACTACCAACATTTATGAAGGCCTCCTGCAAGATCCAGCAGGGGGCCTTCATGCTTTATGGTCGTATCTCGTAAAAAGCATTTATCGAATGTTCAATATCTAATTTTTTAAAGCTATTGAAACCAGCAGAACGCGCCATCTCTTCGGCTTTCACACCGGAAAGTCCAAGTGTCCCAAGACCCTCTCCATCGGCAGTTGACATTGCTGAAGACATGCAACTCAACACGCTTATGCCATACAACAAAGAAGCCATTGGATTCTTGCTGATATTTAGCTCCATTGAGTCATGAGCCTTGATATCTACCAACAGCCAGACACCATCGTCGTTGAGCGATTGACGAATCGTATGCATCATCTGTGTTGGATGAGTCATGTCGTGAATGCAATCAAAGGTGCATACAAGATCAAACTTTTCACGTTCACCTATTCCCCTCACACGTGGATCCTCGAAGGAAACATTTGGTAGTTCCGCTAATGCCAATCTTTCAGCAGCTCGCGCCAAGGCAAATTGTGAGATATCAAATCCCACAAAAGTGCTGTTGGGAAATTCCTTTGCCATAAGGAGGGATAGGCCACCTGATCCACATCCAATGTCTGCCACCCGAATACCAGTCTCAAGTTTTTGTCGCAGACCATTAATTGATGGGACAACCACAGGAAGAAGGAAATTCTGATTCCAAGGTTCAAAACTTTTTTCAATTCCCACTGCACCTTGTGGGCCATGGGAGTCATAGTCGTGACCAACTCCAGTTCTAAAAGATTCTGGCATGTAATCGAGAGCCTTCATAGTTTGAGGAAGACGGTGAAACATGCCCATTCCATAAGCGGGATGATCAGGCATGGTGAGAACGGCCTTGGCCTCTGGAGTGAGGTAGTAAACAGGCTCGTCTGCAGAGATGTCGACGCACGAAATCAGACGTGCTGCGATTTGATTATGGAGCCATTCTCTCACCCAGCGCTCGTGCAATCCCGTGGCTGTTGCAAGTTGTACCGATGTACTTCCCTGTGAATTTGCGAGCGCAACATACAGACCCAACGTGTCCCCGAGGTGAATCATTCCGGCTGTAACGGCGCCCTCCAACTTGGAGAACACTTGAAACGAAAACATTTTGACAAGATCGGGATCAATTGATGGAGAAGATGACACAGACCCACCCTATTCATTGATAGTCGTGTCTTCGTAGTTGACCTTTGGAGTTCTAGAAGGTTCTTAAATGTGGCGCCAAATGGTCATTTCCCGAGAGCAGTGTCAATCCGAAAGTGATTCCATCGCCAAGCTCAAACGTTGAAATGCGATTAATTGTTGCATGACCAATAACGAGCCTTTCCCACTCCCAAGGGGTTGGTTGCAGCCCGAGCATGTGGCAAATTGCAACGCTTCCAGTTCCCGCATGGCACACAAGTGCAATTTTTCGATCTGGATCAAAGCTGGTATTTCTTTGCCAAAGAGGCAAATCGCTATCTGATCGCTGTAGGCCACGTTCTTCAAGAAATAACGAGGTACCCACATTGATACGTTCTACAAAATCAACAACAGCCTCACCTCCATCAATTCCATTCCACTGCTCATGGGATGCTTTCAGACGCTGAGCTTTCCACGCAGCCTCAGCTTTTTCTTGGGGGGTTCCATGCCAAATTGGATTGCGGATCTCTTCAAGCCATGGCTCAATCTCAAGATCGGCATTCTTCAATGCCAGCAAAGGTGCAGCGGTCTGTTGTGTGCGCACAAGTGGAGACACCAGAATTTCATCGAAATGTTCCTCTTTTAGAGCCTCAGCCAAAAAAGTCGCTTGCATGTTCCCGCGTTGAGTAAGCGGAGGATTGTCTACAGACAACCCATCTTTAACCCATTCCGGTTCTGCATGTCGCAAAATCACAATTTCCATTCATTTCACTCCCTCATCCTTATTTACTCCATAGGTATTTCGAATGTGACACCACACATATCAAAAGCGTTTTGGAACTGAGCCTGATATTGCGCACTATTAGATGTCGCATCGCTCTTATCTACAACTCCGGTCAACTCCTCACCCACACACAGCACTTGCTCCCGAGTCAAGGCAAGTTGAAACAGTGTTCCCACCATTTCACCCAAGGCATATTTTTCGGATACATCATCAACATTGCCGGTCTCTGGTTCGGTATCTGTCGGACTGGCTATCCACGGCATGGGCAAAGTGGCCGCTGGCTCTTGGTTGGGAACAAACGTTGAAGGAAGTCCGCAGAGCGCAATGACGTACGCATCAATTTGATTTGCCTCTTCAAGTGTCTCTGATGAGCCAAGCGCTATCGCCGACTGAACAGCATCCGAGTTACCAAGAGCAAGACTCACATCCCATTGCGTGGTTCGCATAGCTGTCTCAAAGGACTCAATCTTGGTCAGGACTGCAGTGACATCCTTATCGTCTGGATACAACTCCAACACGAGAGCAACTGTCTTCCTGGCCCGTTCGGTATCCAAACGTAGATTCTCATATTGATTCTCACTGAAATTGTTGAGACCTTGCAGAAACCGTGTGGAGAAACTAGGAACTGAGACGGCTTGAGAACAAAGGCTCGCCACCGAGGTACCACAAGACGCGAATAATGTGGCAAGAGAAAAAACTAACCCGCATCGCAATAAGGGGTTAGCTGTCTTTGTGCCATTTCGCATCGGCAATGTTCGCAATCTTTTGATGTGTTTATCGTAGTCAGCCCTAACCTTAGGAAGCGTGGAAAACAATATTGCTCGTAGAAATATCCTTGTCAAAGTTCTCCTCACAGGCATATGCATTCTTATTGGTGCTATGTGGGTCTACGCCTTCGGGTTTGCATCACGAGAGAGCGTGAACAGAATTGGTGATGAGTCATGGATGGCGCGAAGCGAGGCACGTTGTCTCATTGCGGAAAATGATCGCTTTGCAATGGAGAACTTGAATCGTCTAGATCCAACAAGTCGCGCAGATTTGAACAAGAAGGCTGACATCGTGACAATTGCTACAGATTCCCTTGAGGCGGCGATTGATGACATCGAGGCTGATGTCCCCTCGGATCCAAAGGGGAAGGCAATTGTTCCTGAATGGATCAGGGAGTATCGAATTTACTTAGAAGATCGACGTGATTTCATAGAAGCCTTGCGCACAGCCGAACGGCGACCGTACTTCGCCGAAACAGAAATTGAAGGTGTTCCGGTCAGTGAACGGATCGGAAAATTCGCGAGAGAAAATGACATGAGGACATGTCAGCCTCCTCTTGACTTATCAGTGTGAGTTCTCTGTCTCGTCACCGACAACATCGGTCCAACCAATCCCCTCTCGATATTGCCGAATGACTCTGGCTGGACTCCCAACAGCTACTGAATAGTCGGGAATCTTTCCTGTGACCACAGAATTAGCCCCGATGACTACATGTCTGCCAATTTCTGCGCCGGGCAAAATCACTGCACCATGTCCAATCCAAGAATTGTCACCGATAACAACAGCACGTTCAGGTTGTGACTGTTGAGAAATGGGCACGGTGACATCGCGATAGTCATGATTTTGATCCGTGATATACACGTGATGCCCCGTCCACACATCGTTTCCGATGGCAATGGATAGATGACCAACAATGCCGCTAGAGCGACCGATGAGACATCTATCGCCAATTGAGACAACTACATCTGTCACGCACTTTTGCCCTGGCACCATCCCTGCGGACAGAGCTACATCTTTACCAATCAACGTATTCCGGCCGATACTGATGAATTGCTCGTTAAAGATCGTCGTATGCGGCCACATAATGAGACTCTCATCGCCAAAATACGCAAAGTTTCGACCACGGCGTGTTTTGGGATGGATTGACCCTTTCCGGCAAATCCAATCCCAAGTTCTATTAATGACGATGTGAGAGATGGACGAGGCCATTTCTCAAGACTAGTGAGACCATGGCTGCGCCCAGAATCCATATGACCTTCAATAATTCGTGACTTTTTGACGGTGTGGCACGTTTGTGCCAAACATAATCCTCATAGCCTTAGGTTCTGATTTTGAAGGGATCTCCCCATGACAACCCCATCACGAACAAAATTTACAGTTCCACAACTAGCAGCGTCCAAGACATCGGGGCAACCCATTTCTATGGTGACGGCGTACGACGCCACATTTGCCTCATTGGCAGATCTTGCAGGCGTCGAGATTCTGCTAGTCGGTGATTCAGTGGGGATGGTCTTGCAAGGAAACAAAAACACGTTGACCGTCACAATGGAACAGATGATGTATCACACTCGAATGGTTGCCAACGCAAAACCAATGGCCTTGATTGTGGGAGACATGCCATTTGGTTCTTATCAGACTTGCCACCGAGATGCGCTTGCAAATGCAGTGCACCTTATTCAAAGTGGAGCCGAAGTAGTAAAATTAGAAGGTGGAATCCATATGGCCGACACCGTTGCCGCAATAGTGGAAATGGACATACCCGTCATGGGGCATGTGGGCCTCACACCTCAGAGTTATCACCGAATGGGTGGCAACCGCATTCAAGGACGAGGAGATGGTTCCGAAGTCGGCTCCCGTCAACGAGTATTAGAAGATGCTTTAGCTATTGAATCCGCTGGGGCGTGTGCCGTAGTACTGGAGGGCATACCCCTGGACCTTGCTGAGAAGATCACACAACAAATCTCTATCCCAACAATCGGAATCGGGGCAGGACCTCACTGTGATGGTCAAGTCTTGGTAATGCATGATGTTCTTGGTTTGAGTGAAAAACAATTCACATTCTCTAAGGCATACACAGATCTACGAAGCCAAATAGTAACTGCACTGAGTGCATATGTCGATGACGTACACGATCGCTCATGGCCAGATGAGTCACACAGTTTTCACTGAGCATGCTCGTTCTGACCACCCCTGAAGAAGTACGAAACTGGCTGCAGGAATTACCCACAACTAGCACACGCGGATTTGTTCCCACGATGGGTGCCCTGCATCGCGGGCACGAAGCGTTACTACAGATCTCACTGTCGGAAAACGACGTCACAGTGTTGTCAATTTTCGTCAATCCCACACAATTCAATGAGTTGAGTGACTACGAAAATTATCCGTCTCATCACAGTCGAGACCTGGCGATAGCAGAGCATCACGGGGTGGACATGGTGTATTTACCTTCACCTGATGCCATGTACCCAAAAGATTTTGGAAGCTTCATAGAACCCGGATCAACCTCGCTGCAGATGGAAGGACTGCACCGGCCTGGCCACTTTCGTGGCGTCACCACAGTTGTAGCGAAATTGTTCAACATCGTTCAACCGCACAAGGCATACTTCGGCAAGAAGGACTTCCAACAACTATCTGTCATTCGCCAAATGGCAAGAGAATTGAACTTCCCAGTAGACATCATCGGAATTGACACCGTGAGAGAATCTGATGGCCTTGCAATGTCAAGCAGGAATCAGCGCCTCAACCCAGACCAACGTCAAGATGCATGCAAAATCTATGAAGCCCTTGTGGCCTGCAAAACAATGGCTACAAAAGGGAATGTACGAGGCGCTGACATCTCAACTCGATTTGAACAGTTATTAGAACAGAGCGCTTTGGCAACCGTTGAATACGCAACCGTATGTGATGCATACACGCTTGAACTTGTACCTGATATATACCTTCACGGCGTGTTGTGTGTAGCAGTCTGGTACGGCGATGTGCGTCTAATCGACAACATTGAACTGTGACATCAGCGAGCAAGGTTGTGGTCCTCCTGAAAAGCTCGGAGTCTGACCGTAAAGGCTGAATCTCCCGACAACACCCCGCCTCTTCCAAAAAGACGGCCAAACTCCCAGTTCGACAGTCCGAGTTCAGGACGATTGAGAGCAAATTGCCCATCTACCCATCGAGTAAAGCCATTGCCCATGAACGGCGCGTTGCAAAGACGCCACATCAGATCCAATTCTTCATCAGATTCTGAAATGCCCGACACCACAAATTGAGGACTATGGCTGTTGAAAAGGGCTATCGCTTCATCCACAGAATCGACCAGAACAATGCTGAACTCTGGATTCTCTTCCCATTCAAACTCGTGCGACAAGATGCCATGTGAAGCAACAGACACTTGTTGTTCAGATGAAAGACCATGAGAGCGCACAACCTCAACAAGACCTGATTCTTCCAAATAGGCCTCGGCTCCACCGACACAATGCACACGTGGCGCGGTGTTTCGTTTCGCGGCAGCTCTCTGTGCAGCCTCGAAAATGATCGGCACGACACGGGGAGCATTCTTTCTGGGAACGCAAATCACATTCAAGGTGTTGCAGACTTTTCGATCCAGTGAATGTTCGACAACCGCCGAGAGGCGAAGTGTGTCTACATGTTCACCCACAAGCATCCACGCCCCACCGGTTCCATGAAGACTTACAGGAATTCCAGATTGACGCGCAATAGAACCAAGTTCTCTCACTGCTTCGCCTGAACCACGTGCCACAGCAAGCGACAAACGCGTATCCGAAAACAATGCCCAACCCGTTGCATGTTCTTTGGAAGCAAGCAGCACTACCGAAGCTTCAGGAAGACCAGCAGTTCGAAGAGACGGAAGAATGACATATTCCATAATTGCAACGGCTGTATTAAGAGCATCACTACCAATTCGAAATGCCACCGTGTTTCCGCTTCGCAACACGCCTGTAGCGTCGGCGAATACATTAGGTCGTCCCTCAAAAACAAACCCGATCACACCGAGTGGCGCTCGCCATTCTTGCACCTTCCAACCTGTGTGATTCACCGTGTTCTCAAGCGACAGGGGCTCAATGCTCAAGTCACGCCACATCTCAAATGCTGCAATCATGTCCAAACGCATTTTCGAGGAAAGTTCCAGTCGAGTCACCGAACGACCTCGCTTTCGCGCATCTTCGACATCGCTACGATTGGCGAAACCAATCGTTTCGAATATCTGTTCATCTGCCATAAGTCGGGCGGCCTCAGCAAAGAAAATCGTTACCTGATCCTGAGTACACAGAGACAAGCTTCGGAAGGCTTCCAGAGATGCGCTGACAGCATCCTCAACCAACTTGGTAATTGCTGCTGGCACACGTCTCACGAGTCCGGTTTGTGCACTTGCCACGAGAGAGTCACCAGGTTCAAGCGATCCCACAAATTCCGACGTAAGGGTGATTAAGTGATCACCCACCAAAATTCTGTCCCCTGCTTGCACCTGCGTGACATCGGCCATTGTTCTATTCTGCCTGTATGAGTTCACAAGAGCAGAATCCTCTCTATTTCCGTCAACTTCTCAGTGGTCAGGATTATGCAGTTGGTGACCCCATGGCAACAAACATGGTCAACTTTTCCTATCTTTTGGGCGACCGGCGGACTGGTGAATGCGTCGTAGTGGACCCGGCCTATGCCGTAGAGGACATTAGATCCCTCGCGCATCTTGACAATATGACCATTACAGGCGTACTTGTAAGCCATTACCACGCTGATCATATTGGCGGCTCGATGATGGGTCACAGCATTGAGGGAATCACGAAACTTCTTGAACTTGACGATGTGCCTATTCATGTTCATCAACTAGAAGCCCCATGGATTGAACGCACTACAGGAGTCGGTACTGATCAGTTGAGTCTGCACGACAGCAACGATGTGGTGAAGGTGGGAGAAATTGACATCACCCTGCTGCATACTCCTGGCCATACACCGGGATCTCAATGTTTTTTGGTGCATAACTGTCTCGTTTCAGGAGACACCCTTTTCCTTGATGGATGTGGCCGAACTGACCTACCGGGTTCTGATCCGGAAAAAATGTATGAATCTCTGTCGTCCCTGCAATCATTACCCGACGACACTGTCCTGCTCCCAGGTCATAGGTATTCCGAGATGCCTGCGGCTTATCTCGGTGATGTCAAGAAAAGCAACTATGTGTTTAAGCCCAAGACCAAAGAAGCCTGGATGATGATGTTTGGCGGCCACTAGGCCAGGACAGCTGCAGACAAGGCACTCAACGCAGAAACAATTAGCAGGGCGAAGACAAGAATTCTGAATTGTTCCGCATTAATTCGACTTCTGACCTTGAACCCTATGGCAAGACCAATCAAGAGCATAGGAACAGAGATTGCGATGCCAGCAAAATCGTCTGGAGTGATATTTCCCGACACTGCAAATAAAAGAATCGCGCCAAAACTTGTCAGCGAGAACACGATGTTTATGGACGCTCGAAAACTCTCTGGATTCAACTTCTTTGCTTGCAGCAAAAACACCAATGGTGGGCCATTTGTTGACGTCGAGGTGGCTAAGACCCCGCTTGCCCACCCCATCATCCAATCAAGTTTCTTGTTGGTATTGGGAATTGAAAACCCACGCATCAGCGCAATAGATGCAATCAGTACAACAACGCCCACGATAAACCGAAGGACTGATTCCGAAACCACGATGAAGACGAGCAAGCCAAAGGGCATCCCGATGTATGCAGATATAGCCAGTCGTTGCACCAACTCTTTCTGAGCGTGTCGACGATCAGTCACTGCTTGAAAAGTGGAAGAAAAGGCGCCCACAACAGTTGCCAGAACGACGGCAATTTGTGGCTCAATAAACAAAGACAGAAGCGGCACCGCAATCAAAGCAAAACCAAAACCAGAGATTGCTTGCGTGGCCGATGCCCCAGCCACTACCAGGCAGATCCACACAATATCTTGAACGTTCACGCTAGCCCAATATTGATTTGACGGCAGAACGAAACATTTCTGTATGCGCATCTACTTGATTGGAATTATGAAAAGGCGACATTAACGCCATGTTATGAAATGGAGTCAGAAGGAAACCTCTATTGAGAGCGTAAAGATGTAAATACGCATCTAGTTCATGATCTATGTTTCTTGCTGCCTCAGCACCATTACGCGGAGGAGCGCAAAACCAATATTCGGCGCGACAACCCAATTGCTGCACATTCCAATCCAACGCATACTCATCAATGACAGATTGAACACCCTGCGCCCAACGAGTAGCCAAAGGGATCATGATGTCAAAATCCTTTTCTCGCAATGTTGAAGACAATGTTGCACGCACCGCAGCCAAAGCAAGAGCATTACCTGTAAGAGTTCCGCCAACGCCTGATACATCTATATCGTTCGCACTTAATGACTTCTCGATACTGTGTGCCACTTCGTTAGACATGCCATACACAGCAGCAGGCATTCCCCCGCCTATGGGTTTTCCAATGACAAAAAAATCTGGATCTAATGACCATGCCCGCGTGCATCCTCCAGGACCCGCACATATCGTATGAGTCTCGTCAATGATCAAATACACACCATGTGCACGTGTAATTCGCCTTACCTCTTCAAGGTATCCATCATTCGGGAGCACAATGCCAATATTGGTCAACGCAGGTTCCATTAAAAGACATGCCACATCGCCCTGTGACAACGCAATTTCAAGCTCCTCAAGATCATTGAAAGGAACAGACACAGTGGTGAATTGTGGGTCAACTGGCGGCCCTAACGCACCAGGCCGACTTACCGTGTGACCATGTTCGTCGAGAATCACGAGCGTCTCATCTACGGTGCCGTGATAACACCAATCCATTACTGCAATCTTTGGTCTTCCCGATAAAGCACGTGCATAACGCAACACAAAACGATTTGCGTCGGTTGCAGTCATGGCAAATTGCCATTTAGCCAAACCGAAACGCCGAGCTAACTCTTCTGCGACCCAAATGCCGTCATCATTGGGCAACATCATTGTTATTCCCTTACGAGCTGTTGCAGCAAGCGCATCAGCAACTTGAACCAGCGCATGACCCGTCATTGCACCGGTATCCCCTAAGCAGAAGTCGACATAACTGTTGCCGTCGACATCCACAAAACCCGAGCCTTCAGCAGATTCAACAAAAATCGGAAAAGGGCCTGGCCAGCGCACCATCCATGGCATCGGAACCCCGGCCAAAAGATGCTCACGAGCCCGAATCGAGTACTCCTGGGAACGCGGGTGACGAGACACAAATAGTTCTTGTTCTTCTATAAACAAATCATCAAGTTGTAACCGATTGATTTTCCCCTGACTCACCTTGAACACATTAGGACCCTGCCTGAGAGGCAGAGAGGATTATTGAATTACGAAGGTTTCACCGCGATATTTCGTACACTTCTGGAATGTCCGTTTTACCGAATCTGCACTCCCTTCGAGTGAATCATTCGCGACTGATGGAGCGCCTGTTTACTCTTGCCGATATTGGAGCAATCGACGGTGGCGGATGTTCTCGCCTCGCATTAACTGACGATGACAAAGCTGGCCGAGACCTTGTTGTGGAATGGATGAAAGATCTCGGACTCAAAGTGACGATAGATACGGTGGGCAATGTCATAGGCGTATGGGAAGTGGGCACAGGATCTCCCATCATGACGGGATCACACATTGACACTGTTCGTACTGGCGGAAAATATGACGGCAACTATGGAGTACTTGCTGGTCTTGAGGTGATACACACATGTCAAGAGAACAACATCATTCCCTCTCGACCACTTGCAGTCGGATTTTTCACAAACGAAGAAGGCTCCCGCTATGCACCCGACATGTTTGGTTCATTGACATACGTAGGAGGACTCTCCGTCGAAGAAGCTCTCGACACCATTGGAATTGATGGTTCCCGCGTAGGAGATGAGCTTGAGCGAATCGGCTATCTCGGAAATGCCCCGTGTCCTGGTCCGGTACCAGCAGCATTTGTTGAATTGCACATCGAGCAGGGTCCCATACTGGAGAATTCACACTTCACAATTGGTGTCGTCACCGGCGTGCAAGGCATTAGTTGGCAAGAAGTGACCATCACAGGGCAGTCAAATCATGCGGGCACAACCCCAATGAATCTGCGCCATGACCCCTCTTATGTTGCTGCGTCCATCACAGTGTTTCTCCGTGAGCTCACAGAACGTTATTCAGGACACCAAGTGTGCACGGTCGGCAAAGTTGATCTCTTTCCCAATCTCATCAACGTGATACCGGCAAGGGCAGTTATGACTTTGGATGTACGTAACACTGACGAGAAAATTCTTCAAGATGCTGAAAAAGAGATTGCAATGTTTCTGGATTCCCTAGCTCAAAAAGAAGGTGTTGAAATTACTGCAAGGAAGCTTGCACGCTTTGAGCCAGTGGTTTTTCACAATGACATTGTCTCTGCAGTAGATCGAGTAACCACAGCACTTGATTTCTCCAAGATGCATCTTCCTAGTGGCGCCGGCCACGATGCACAAATGTTCGCCAGAACTTGCCCTTCAGGAATGATTTTTGTTCCCAGCATCAATGGGATCAGCCATAATCCAGCTGAGGACACCAGTTCAGATGACCTTGAGGCTGGTGCAAATGTGTTGCTACACACGATGATGGAACTAGCAGAGAGTAATTCCCTATGAGCAGAATCGTTCGAGTCGCCGCAGCCCAGATGGGGCCTATACAAAAGTCTGACATGCGAGAACAAGTAGTTGTTCGTCTCGTATCAATGCTGCATGAAGCAAAAACCAAGGGTGCCCAACTCGTTGTGTTTCCTGAACTCGCGCTCACAACTTTTTTCCCCCGGTGGCATGTCGAAGATCTCTCCCAAACTGATCACTGGTACGAGACGCAAATGCCATCTGCAACCACAGCACCGATCTTTTCAGCAGCGAAAGAGCTCGGAATCGGATTCTGTTTGGGATATGCAGAATTAATGAGCGATGGAAGACGTTTCAATACTCAAATATTGGTAGCTGAAGACGGTTCAGTTGTAGGTCATTATCGTAAAGTGCACATTCCAGGCCATGCAGAGCATGAACCTGATCGTCCTTTTCAACATGCTGAACGCCACTACTTCGAGCCCTCTGCTGAGGGATTTAGTGTCTGGAACGCTTTTAACGGACGCGTCGGAATGATGATTTGCAACGATCGACGTTGGCCCGAGTCATACCGAGTCATGGGTTTGCAAGGCGTAGAAATAATTTTGTGTGGTTACAACACACCTATCTTCTATGCACCTGATCCCGAACAAAACGCATTACAGGGTTTTCATAATGCCCTGGTCATGCAATCTGGTGCATATCAAAACGGAACATGGGTGATTGGCGTTGCGAAAGGTGGCGTAGAAGAGGGTGTTGAGTCTTTGGCACAAAGCATGATTGTGGCTCCGTCGGGTCAAATAGTGGCCCAAGCTCTCACTCAAGGTGATGAAGTCATAGTTGCTGATTGTGATTTGGAATGGTGCAAGAAATACACCGGCACACTGTTCGACTTTGAAAAATACCGTCGACCAGAGGTTTACACACGAATCACCTCACAACGTGGCGTCATTCGAGACTAATCATGAGCACACAAACATCTGGCTTAGTGTGTGCACACCATCATCTCTACTCATCGCTGGCTCGCGGCATGCCAGGTCCAACAACTACTCCTAAAAATTTCACCGAGATACTCCAAGGCATATGGTGGAAATTAGATGCTGCACTCGATTCAGACATCATCTATTGGTCCTCGGTTTTGGGCGCAGCCGAGGCACTGCTCTCTGGCACTACCGCAATCATTGATCACCACGAATCACCTTTTGCCATAGAAGGCTCTCTGGATATCATCGCTGATGCATGTGAATTTGTAGGAGTACGTCACATTTTGTCCTACGGCGTCACAGATAGATGGTCCAACACAGGTGAATTGGTATCGGTATCTGCCACAGACCCGATGACCAATGGCGCACAGCGAGGTCTCGAAGAGAATCGAAGATACGCCCAGACAGGGAGACCTTCCATGGTGGGTGTGCACGCAGCATTCACGTGTACTAACGAGACTCTAGAAAGCGTTGTTGACCTTTCTCAAGAAATAGGAAGTGGTGTACATATTCATGTTGCCGAGGCCGTTGAGGATGCTGGGGCGGGTGCTCGTTTAGAAAAGTATGCGCAGGATGATTGGTTGTTGGTGCATGCAGTTCACCTCGACAGGCCTATAAAAGGTGTTATCGCACACAATCCACGATCCAATATGAATAACTCAGTGGGTTATGCACGTCCTGCCGAACGAGAATCAAAAATTGTTCTGGGCACAGATGGCATTGGTACCGACATGTTGGAAGAGTTCAGACTGTCCTTTGCTCGACATCGTGAACACGACAGAAATGCAACCCCGGATACCTCTTGGCAGTGGTTACAAAACGGCTATCAGTTTTTCCCTGAAGCGATCACTGATGTCGTTACATGGTCATACGACTTCATGGATGATCCATGGAGGCTCGCCTACACAACCGGCATTCATTGCGAACGTGTGGAGATGAATGGTATAGCCCACGTGGAGAACGGGATGCCTGTGCACTTCGATATGCAAGAAGTGAGAGCGAAAGCTTCCGAGCAAGCCGTACGTCTATTTGCAAGAATGTCATAGCCATGCCCATTTATACGCCCACCACTCTTCATGAAGCCGTCGACATCTATGCCCAGCATTCCGATGCCAGCCTGATTGCTGGCGGTACAGACTTTATGGTGGAGGTTAATTTCAACCATCGAAAACCATCGACGGTGATTAGTTTGGCACGCGTAGATGAACTAAGAACTTGGCGCATTGATGCAGAACAGTCGATTGTACGAATTGGCTCCACTGTTCCATTTTCCGTCTTGGAGAAAGCCGATTTCGCGGCGCTTGTGCCCGCGCTTTCACATGCCGCTCGCACCGTTGGTTCACCACAAATTCGCAATACTGCATCGCTTGGTGGAAATCTAGGAACCTGTTCTCCCGCTGGCGACTCTCTTCCTGTTCTCAGTGCACTCGACGCCCAAATAGAAGTGTCATCTCTATCG
>JAUMDU010000009.1:20397-21338 GCA_032121425.1 Ilumatobacteraceae bacterium
TTGTGTCAGCAATAGTTGTTCCGATAGCCAATGGATTCCAGGACTATGCCAAGGTAGGCGTCCGTAATGCGATGGTCATCTCCATTGCATCGGCATGCTTGGCATTCCAAGATGGTGTGTGTCGGCTTGCACTCGGATCGGTTGGGCCCACCATCATTCGTTGTAGAGAAGCGGAAGCATTTCTACAACAAGAGATCACCAAAACCGGATCACCTACTCCCGAAGTCATTCAAAAGTTCGCTCAATTAGCATCAGATACTGCTCGACCTATTGACGACCACCGATCAACAGCAACGTATCGCCGTCACGCGGTTGAAGTAATGGCACGACGCCTTGCAATGAGGAGTTTTTCACTATGAGTAACGAACAATACTCACTTCACATCAATGGACAAGAGCACCATGTCAAAGATGCTTGGGTAGGCGAGAGTTTGTTGTACGTGCTACGAGAGCGGCTGGGTTTACCAGGCGCCAAAGGTGCATGTGAACAAGGTGAGTGCGGTAGCTGCACCGTGTATATGGATGGTCAACCAGTGTGTAGTTGCCTTGTACTTGCCGCTGGAGCTACCGACAATCAGATTGCCACTGTAGAAGGCTTGCATCCCGATGGTCGACTCACCGATGTACAAGAGTCATTTCTCCAAGAAGGAGCTGTGCAGTGTGGCTTTTGCACACCTGGATTAGTCATGGCCATTCATCATCTTCTTGACACCAATCCAACACCTACCGAATTGGAAGTGAAAGAAGCAATTTCAGGAAACATTTGTCGTTGCACTGGGTACGGAAGAATTTTTGCTGCCGTAGATGCAGTGGTGACTCAACGGAGCGCTACCTAATGGTCGACATTCTCACCAAGTCACGCTTCGGAATTGGGACCAATGCCCCACGCCCCGATGGCGTTGCAAAAGTGTCGGGTGAGTTTTCATTCTCCTCCGATTTATG
>JAUMDU010000010.1:0-1935 GCA_032121425.1 Ilumatobacteraceae bacterium
GAAAGATTCCTTCTCTCTCCTCACGTGGCCATCACTCATTGGCAGTGTGGTCTTTGCATTTATGTCCATGAGTTATCTCGGCTGGATGTGGGGTCGCCTGCTGCTACGCCGCGGCTACACAGTGCCGCGCTCACAATTGGTGTCTTGGTACTACACAGGCCAATTGGGAAAGTATGTACCTGGCGGCATTTGGGCCGTAGTCGGACGCGCAGAGATGGCCGTTCGTGGGGGCGTTCCCCGTGCAGATGCCTACTCGGTCACCGGGCTGTCTATGTTCACCACATATAGCGCTGCTGCCCTCTGTGCGTCGCTTGGATCACTCGTTGCCTGGGAACGGCCCTTCATTGGTGCCGCACTTCTACTTGCACTGCTAGTCGGATTATCTGTGTATGCCATCGCACCACTACGCCAGCGAGTCATGAGTTTGTTACGCAAGGTCACATCTGGCACCAACAAACTCACTTCACCAAAAGACATGATTGCACTCACCGTGATTCAAGTGCCTGCATGGATCATGATTTCACTGTCAACAACAATCACTGCGCGTGCTTTTGGAGCAGACGTCGGCGTTCTTCACATGTTCTTTGTTAGCTCGTTGTCGTGGCTCGTCGGCTTTCTCATCATTGGCGCACCTGGTGGTCTAGGCGTGCGCGAATCAGTCTTCACCGGCCTCTTGTCAGCATCCATTGGCACATCGACTGCGCTCTCTTTGGCCATTGCTAGCCGAATGATTTTTGTGACCGTGGACTTTCTCGGCGCACTTATCTTCAATGTGGTTGCGAGAAAAATGAAGCCAGCAGTTAGCGAAGCACCGACGCAATGATGCGGAAGTTCTCTTCCGACTGACTCATCACGTCTGGAAGCGCGGACTTCATCTGCCTTTCAAGAACATCATGAAGATCTAATGCCCTGTTGACCATACCCACCACACGTGCAGTGTCAGACAGAGCCATTGCGTCTAATCCGTACTCACTAGCACCGAACAAGTCGAGCACTTCACGATACTTATGGCTCCACCCAAGAACAATGGTTGGTGTTGCCGTAGCCAGTCCTGAAATCATTGCGTGGAAACGCGATGTGACCAGTATGCGAGAGTCGGCAACAAGTCGTCGCAACTCGGCCGAGTACAAGTCGTCGCTAATGCCAATAACTTCTGAATCATCCTGAAGACGAGCAATGATTTCATCACAAACAGGACCATCATTCATGCGTCCTTCTGGCTTGCCGACACGCAATGAGTGAGGCGACACCACAACAGTGCGCCCAGTTGTACGGCGAATCTCCTCAATCAGTGCAACCATTGCGTCGACATAGTTGCCGCCCTGCTTCTGGTAAAGACCTTTGACCACAGAACTGGGCATCACCAATACGTACTCATTCTTGCAGTGTGCAATTCTTTCTTCGATAAAAACAGGAAGCACCTCGGCAATTGGCAAAGTAAATGCCAAATCAGCAACATTATGTACGTTGTTCAATTTCAACTCACCAAGATGTTCTCTGGTTCCAGCGCCCCGCGCACAAATGGCTGCAAGGTGCGGAAGGATCAACTTCGCCAGTGTTCTATTCGGCTGTTTACGAAATGGGCCCATTGCCTGTGCAGCCTTGACGGTGGGAGTTCCGAGCAGAAGAGGAACTGCGGTCATTAGTGCGTTGTACACCGTGATGGGAATGCCACGACCATCTACAAACGAAATACCAGCAACATCAATCACGCAATCAGAATCGAGGATGGCTCTGCAGCCGCGAGTACGAACCCATCCACGAGGGATACGAAGCGCGCGAGAAATGGATGCAAGAAGCGCAAGCGGGAATTCCACTAAGGCAAGACGCAGTGGCTCTAGACCAAGCACCTCAACACCGTGCATATCTCGCGTTTTAGTGGCGTCATCTTTGGGATATGTGGTGAGAAGTGTGAATTCAGCCGGCCCCACATAT
>JAUMDU010000011.1:0-3258 GCA_032121425.1 Ilumatobacteraceae bacterium
GACGCACTTCTGCGGGATCTATGCCACACACTCGTGCAAACTCATCAATTGTTCGTTCGATTGCAGCAGTTGCTTCTGGGCGACCTGCGCCACGATAGGCAACGGTGGGAGTTGTATTAGTAACAACTGAGTGTGATTCAAACTGAACATTGGCAATGTCATACACGCCGCCGGCCATCATGCGAGTCATGAATGGAAGAACTGCACCTGCACGCGCATAAGCGCCGGCATCTTGCAACAAGTCCAAACGGTACGCAGTAATGCGGCCATCACGAGTGCCACCCATGCGAGTACGTTGACGCTGCGCGCGGCCGTGCCCCATAGAGACCATGTTCTCGGTACGAGTTTCTGTCCATCGCACTGGAACACCCAATTTGCGTGTGGCCCAACCCACGAGGATTTCCTCTGGATAGACGCCGGACTTTGCACCAAAGCCACCGCCCACATCTGGGGTGATGACACGCACATTGGCTTTATCAATGCCCAAAATTTCAGCAAGGCCGTCGCGAGCGCCATGGGCACCTTGGCTACATGCCCATTGTGTGAGACGTGAACCATCCCACGACGCAACACAAGCGCGAACTTCCATTGGTGCCGGCGCAACACGTTGATTTTCAATAGTGAGATCAACAACTACTTCGCAATCGGCGAAAATGTCATCATTGCTCGCTGCAGCAAAAGTAAGAACAATGTTTGACTCAGCTGCTGGGTGCAACAAGTTTTCATTCCTTACTGATTCATCCATATCAAGAAGAACAGGCAATGGTTCGTAGTCCACAATGATTGTCTCAGCAGCGTCTGTTCCGGTGGTCTTGTCATCGCTGACAACAACAGCCACAAGGTCACCCACGTATCGCACGGTGTCGATTGCAAGATAAGGAAACACAATCCCCTTGTTCATGAATCCGTGTGCAGGCGGTGCAGGTGGAAGATCTATGTCTGCAGCAGTCCACACTGCACGAACGCCAGGCATAGACAATGCTTCGCTTGCGTCGAAGCCAGTGATGCGCGCGTGTGCGATTGGTGAACGAACAAATGTGAGATGCAACGCACCTTCCATTGGCAGGTTGCCAATATATGTTCCTTCGCCTTTGAGAAAGCGAGGGTCCTCAATGCGGACAACTCGCGTACCCAAAATGCTCATGCTGACCAGCCGCCGTCAACCACAAATTCAGAACCAGTTGAGTATGCACTGTCGTCACTACCCAAGTACAACGCGAGACGTGCAACATGGATTGGTTCTGCTTCATAACCAAGCGGGATTCGCGTGCGGACCATTTCGCGCACGCCTTCACCGGCTTCATCAAAAGTTTGAAGCATTGGCGTGTCGATGATGCCAGGGTGAATGGAGTTAACGCGAATACCAAATGGTGCGAGTTCCTTGGCTACACCTTTGGTCATGCCGCGCACTGCCCACTTGCTGGCACCATACGCAAGAAATCCTGGAGTTCCGTCGAGACCAGCAACCGAAGAGATGTTGATGATGCTTCCCTTGCCGCGACCCACCATGTGCGGTGCAACAGCCTTCATTCCCAGGAACACACCGGTGACGTTGATGTCCATAGTGCGACTGAATGCAGGAAGAGTGGTGTCGAGTACCGAACCACGTTCAAAAATGCCGGCGTTGTTTACAAGTATGTCTAATTGTCCGTAGGTCTTGATGACGGACTCCACTACTGATGCCCAATCATCTTCACTTGTTACATCGTGATGCAAGAACGTGCATACAGAACCATCAGGAGATAAACGCTTCGCTGTTTCCTGGCCCACAGAGTCAAGGACGTCAGAGATAACAACTTTTGCTCCCTCATCGATAAAGAGCTGTGCTTCTGAAGCACCCATGCCGCGTGCGCCACCAGTAATGAGCGCAACTTTTCCTTCAAGACGTGATTTTCCCATGGAGTTGTTCTACTCCATTTATGGATTAATGAACGACCCCAGCCTTATCGTCCGCACGAATCTGCAGAATTAGTCGGGTAGCCACAATGATGAGGAGGCTTGCAAACAAGAAATTGGAGACGGTGTCTGACATGCGAGCAGATATCCACCCACCAGCAACGGCCGACAAAATCCCACCCAACCCCAAAATGCCTGCGGCCCGAAGATCCACATTCTTTTTTGAACGGTTACGAAACGTACCCATGATGGCAGTGGGAATGATGACAGCAACCGAAGTCCCCTTCGCCATGGCAGACGGCATCTGCAAAAGCATCATCATGGCCGGCACCATCACCACGCCGCCGCCAACCCCAAGTAGCCCAGCCAAGATGCCAGTTGCAACACCAATTGCTATAAGAGCAGCAATGTCACCAATTGAAAGAACTGCACGAGATGGGTCAGACGTCAGTGGCAGGAACAACCGAACTGCAGTAACTACCAATAGGCCAGCAAAGCCAATGGCAAGTGCGCGATGCGGCAAGACGTTGAGCAACCGGGTCCCAAGGACCGCGCCAGCAAGTGCGCCGACAGCAAGGCAAGCACCAACGCGCCAGTCAACGTGGTCGTGAGTCCAGTACGACACCAAAGAGGATGCCGAGATTGGCAACACGGCTGCTAACGAGGTGCCATGCGCAATGCGTTGGTCCATCTTTGCCACCAAGACAAGACCAGGAACAATGAGGATCCCGCCGCCGACCCCAAATAGCCCAGAAAGAAACCCTGCTGCCACCCCGACAAGAACAATCGTGACAAGACTGCCCGAATATTTGCCTGACGACGAATCGATGGAATCAGGCGAAGTACTCATACGCCTATGTTTCCACAATCGACCCAAATTCCGTATCTTTACGAACTATGGGTCGCGTGATGTGGAGATTCATTGGTGTTGCGTCGCTCTTGATGGTTGCCTCGTGCTCTGAAACGTTGACGCCATCAGTGCAACCATCAACAGATTTCAGTGCCCTAGTACAGCGCGTTGCGAGTAACTGCACAGACGCACGTGTTCCTCGACTCGGGCAAGGGAAGTTCTGCATCGATAGCGGTTTCACATTTTCTCGAGATGATTTCTCTTTTGCGAATTGGGGAAGATCACAAAAGGCTGATGAGAACATCACCATACAAACTCTGATTGATCTCTTTGGTCACAACTCTGTGTGCCTAACTGGTGATGAGTCAACGTGCACTGCTCGCCCTATCACAATGCAAAAGATAATTGAATGGAACAGCGCACTTGCCGGCGGCCGATGTGAAGGCATAGCAACACTCAGTACTCGCCTACACATGGGGATCGACGATCCATCGCAGTTCAACCAGTCTCCT
>JAUMDU010000012.1:0-2912 GCA_032121425.1 Ilumatobacteraceae bacterium
TTCGGGAGCTATCTGGCCAGGAATATCGCAATGTCTATTCAACGAAGCAGTCTGAATCCATTCCCACAGACCAGGCAACGGTGAAGACAGCCTGATCGCAGGTAATTAGGCCACTTTGGAATGGGCTTGCTCCGTAGAATAGAGAGCGCATGTCCGATATCTCTGTACTTCTTCCCGATGGTTCCTCACGAGTAGTTCCCCAAGGTGCCACGCTGGGTGATGTCGCTCTATCGATTGGTGCTCGCCTTGCAAAGGCGGCCCTTGCAGGCACCATTGATGGCCAAGAAGTCGACTTGGGAGTACCAGTCACCAATGGTGCAACCGTGTCCATCATCACCGCTACTTCAGATGAGGGGCGACACGTCTTGCGCCACTCCACCGCTCATGTCTTGGCACAAGCTGTTGTTCAGTTGTTTCCTGGTGCTCAGTTTTCTATTGGTCCAGCCATTGAAGATGGTTTTTACTACGACTTCGAACTTCCCGACGCAAAGACCTTTTCTGACGACGATTTAGCCGCAATCGAAAAACAAATGCGCCAGATCATCGATGCGGATCAGCCCTTTGTGCGTGGGGAAGTTAGTGCCAACGATGCTCTTCAGATTTTTGCGAAACAAAAATACAAGTGCGAAATCATCGAACGAGTTCGTGGCGGTGTTGCTGATGGAAGTGACGCGGGCGAAGTAGGAAACTCCGACACCATCAGCGTGTATCGCAATACTGAGGATTTTGTAGATCTGTGTCGCGGACCTCACGTTCCTTCTACGGCCAAGCTTGGTCATTTTGCCCTTATGAAAGTTGCTGGTGCCTATTGGCGTGGCAATGAAAAGGGCCCGATGCTTCAACGCATCTATGGAACAGCTTGGGAAAGTGACACAGCCCTAAAGGAGCATCTGCATCGTTTAGAAGAAGCGGCTAAACGCGACCATCGCAAGTTGGTCAATGAACTCGATTTGTTGTCATTCCCACAAGAACTTGGTGGCGGTCTTGCAGTGTGGCATCCCAAAGGTGCCATTATTCGCAAATTGATGGAGGACTACAGCCGACAACGTCATCAAGATGGCGATTATCAGTTTGTATATACGCCGCACCTGGCCAATGGGAATCTGTTTGCCAAGTCGGGACATTTGAGTTATTACGCAGACGGCATGTATCCACCAATGGAGATGGATAACGGCACGTATTACATGAAACCAATGAACTGTCCGATGCACTCGTTGGTGTTCGCAAGTCGTCAGCGTAGTTATCGCGAGCTTCCACTTCGGCTCTTTGAATTAGGAAATGTTTATAGATACGAACGAGCAGGAACCCTCCACGGTCTCATGCGTATTCGCGGCTTTACCCAAGATGACAGCCATATCTATTGCACTGAGGAGCAGATGCCAGGAGAGATTGCGTCACTGCTCGACTTCATCTTGTCGGTGCTGAGACGCTTTGGTTTTAGTGACTTCGAATTCAATCTCTCCACAAAAGACCCCGACAAGTATGTGGGTTCCGATGAGATTTGGCAGAAGTCAACAGAAGCCTTGCGCAATGCACTGGATTCACATGGCTTTGCGTATGGAATTAAAGAAGGAGATGCGGCTTTTTACGGGCCCAAGATTGACGTTGATGTGCGCGACGCAATTGGTCGCAAGTGGCAATTGAGCACGATTCAACTCGACTTCAACAATCCAGAACGTTTTGAACTGGAATATGTCGGCTCCGATGGTCAGCGACACCGTCCCATCATGTTGCATAGAGCTTTGTTTGGTTCGATTGAGCGATTCTTTGGAGTCTTGACAGAACACTATGCAGGAGCATTCCCGGCATGGCTTGCGCCTGAGCAAGTACGACTCTTGCCAGTTGCTGCAGCACATAACGACTATGCGGCATCTGTATTGGCAGAGCTTCGTAGGGCTGGGTACCGAGTGGACATTGATTATGCAGATGAACCACTAGGCAAGCGAATTCGAAATGCAAAAACCACAAAAATTCCGTATGTGCTTGTGGTGGGGGATGACGATGTCAACAATGGCACTGTTGGTGTGAACCCTCGTGGCGGTGAAGTGGAACGCGATGTGTCCGTCGTTGACTTCATAAAAACCTTGGCTGCAGATGTAGCTGATGGTTCAGACGCAGGACATCAATGACGCTCGATCGCATCTGGAATGGATGGCGTGCAGACTATGTAGGTGCAGCAAGTGATGCGGCAGCTACAGCAAACGCTCCGAGCACAACATCTGTGTTCACTCAAATTCTTGAAAGTGGCCTCAGTGATGAAGATGCTTTCATAGTGCATCGATCCACTTTGTGTTTTGCCATCTTGAATGCGTTCCCCTATGCCTCGGGTCATGTATTGGTGCTTCCGTATCGCGAGGTAGCTCAACTTGAAGATCTCACAGCGGACGAGTCGCTGGATTTGTGGGCAACTGTGACGCAGGCGACACAAGCATTGCGTCAATCTCACCGACCTCACGCATTGAACGTAGGAATCAACCTAGGGACTGCAGCAGGGGGGAGTATTTCCCAACATCTCCACGTTCACGTTGTTCCTCGTTGGAATGGTGATGCCAACTTTATGACTTCAGTGGCTTCTGCCCGTACGATTCCAGAACCACTTCCGCTTACCGCATCAAAAATACGGCAAGCCTGGCCAAAGGGAAATGTATGAGTGACGAAATTCGTGATGAACTCCCCGCAGATTTAAATGCAGTTGATCATGTGGGCGCATATGACTTTCCAGACAACAGTCGCCGTCGCATACCTGGTGCGATCTATGCGTTTCTTGCAGTTATTTGTGTAGCAATTTGGTACGTAGCAGATTCGCGTGAATCCGAAATTGTGAACAAAGGTTTACTGTTTGCAGCAGTGTTGCTCGCGGTGACATCAATAATCAGTACAACTAGCGGCTGGAAAATGTCAATCAATGAGTC
>JAUMDU010000013.1:0-46096 GCA_032121425.1 Ilumatobacteraceae bacterium
CACCACTTCAAACCGACCAGGCATCGACACACGTGCAAGACCTTCCAACACTGTCTCGCGATTGAGTGCTCCACCAAAAAAAGCTTCCACCGCACACACCGCCACCAGAGCATTGTCGCCTTGATGCCAACCATGCAGAGGCAAGAACATGTCTTCATATTCGCCGTGCAACGTGCGCATGTGCAAAGCACGACCACCTAGCGCCAAATGATTACCCAGCACATCGAAATGATCTTCGCGAAACCACATTTCATGGTGTGGCTCGGCAAGAAAAATCTCCTTCAAATCTTCACGCGTTTCACCAATAACAACAGTGGCTGCTTCCTTGATGATCCCGGCCTTTTCTTTTGCAATGTGCGCCAAAGTGGGGCCGGCAACATCAGTGTGATCAAGTGCAATGTTGGTGATTACAGCCACGTCTGATCGCACAACGTTGGTTGCATCCCATCGACCCAACATCCCTACCTCAATGACCGCAACATCAATTGCCTCGTCAGAGAACCAACGGAAAGCAGCCGCAGTCATTATTTCAAAATACGTAGGACGAATGCCTGCCAAAGTTTCTGCGTTCACAATCGCTGCAACAGATTCAGCAAATGCTTCTTCTGAAATCAACTCGCCATTAATTTGCATACGCTCACGAGGTGTTTCAAGGTGAGGACTGGAGTATGTACCCACTTTGAGTCCGTGGGCTACCAGCAACTGGGTAATTATTTGCGATGTGGAACCTTTTCCGTTTGTGCCCGTTACGTGAATTACTCGAAAATCAAGGTGTGGTTCTGCCAGAACTTGTAGCAACTTTTCGATGTTCTCCGTTGATGGAGAGGTAAGTCGACCTGTTTTCTCAAATGATGCATGCTCATCGAGATACGCAAGCGCGTCGTGAAAATTCACTGATGCCTACGAAGCGGCGCGGCGCTGGCGTGGCACACGCCCAGATGCTTTTGAGACCATCTCTGGCGACTTCTTTTCAGTCACACATTCTGCGGTTACAACAACCTTGGCAATATCTGTACGACCAGGAACTTCATACATCACATCAAGAAGAGTTTCTTCCAAAATTGCACGCAATCCTCGAGCCCCAGTTCCACGGTTCAACGCAAGATCAGCAATTGCTTCCAATGCATCGTCTTCGATTTCCAGTTCCACATCATCAAACTCAAAGATTTTCTTGTATTGCTTCACCAATGCATTCTTTGGTGTTGTCAAAATCTGCATGAGTGCTGGCTTGTCGAGTGCATGCACAGCGCCGACCATCGGCAAACGGCCAATGAATTCAGGAATCATTCCAAACTTCAAAAGATCTTCAGGCAGCACCTGGGCAAACAATTCACCTGGGTCGATGTCAGATTTTGATGACACCGGCGAATGGAAGCCCATTCCCTTTTTCCCAATTCGCTGTTCAATTATTTGCTCTAAACCTGAAAAAGCTCCACCACAGATGAACAACACATTCGTTGTATCAATTTGAATGAATTCTTGATGAGGGTGCTTGCGTCCACCTTGTGGCGGCACAGAGGCAACAGTGCCTTCCAAGATTTTAAGAAGAGCTTGTTGCACGCCCTCGCCTGACACATCACGTGTGATTGAAGGGTTCTCTGCTTTACGAGCAACTTTGTCAATCTCATCGATATAGACAATGCCTTGCTCGGCTTTCTTCACATCAAATTCAGCCGCTTGGAGAAGTTTCAACAAAATGTTCTCTACGTCTTCACCCACATAACCGGCCTCAGTCAAAGCCGTAGCGTCTGCAACTGCGAATGGGACATTCAGCATGCGTGCCAAGGTTTGTGCCAAGTGAGTCTTTCCACAACCGGTCGGACCAAGTAGCAAAATATTGCTCTTTTGCAATTCCACTTCGTCACGACGGATGCCGGTGGACTGCTGAAGATATTGAAGTCGTCGGTAATGATGAAAGACAGCTACGGAGAGAACTTTTTTGGCTCGTTCTTGACCCACGACATATTCATCAAGAAAAGTGCGTGTCTCCACTGGAGTGGGAAGAGATTCAAGGCGAACATCCGAACGTTCCCCTACCTCTTCTTCAATGATTTCGTTACATAGCTCGATGCATTCATCACAGATGTACACACCAGGACCGGCGATGAGCTTTTTGACTTGCTTTTGCGACTTGCCACAAAAAGAGCACTTCAAAAGCTCCCCTGAGTCACCAAACTTGGCCACGAAGGCCCTCCCTCAACGATGAAATCAGCGAATTGGACCGCTACGGTCCGCAAGCTGACGTGATGAAATCACTTCATCGATAATGCCATACTCAACAGCCTCTTGCGCTTCAATTACGAAGTCACGGTCTGTATCGGCATGAATTCTTTCGATACTTTGGCCCGTATGTAGAGCCAAAATCTCCTCCAGAAGGTCCCGCATTCGCAAAATCTCTCTGGCGGCAATCTCCAGGTCTGTGACCTGGCCGTATCCGACCTGGCCATAAGGCTGATGCAACATCACGCGGCTGTGAGGAAGAGCAAGACGCTTTCCTTTGGTTCCCGCTGCAAGAAGCACTGCTGCTGCCGAAGCTGCTTGGCCCAAACAAATGGTGGCAATGTCGTTCTTGATGAACTGCATCGTGTCGTAAATAGCAAAAAGGGACGTGATGTCTCCACCAGGGCTATTGATGTAGATGTTGATATCGCGATCTGGGTTTTCACTTTCAAGGTGAATCAACTGCGCACAAATCAAGTTGGCAATGGTGTCGTCAATAGGGGTTCCCAAAAAGATGATGTTCTCTTTGAGCAACCGTGAATACAAGTCGTAAACGCGTTCGCCACGACTGGTGGTCTCGGTCACATTTGGAACGTAATAATTTTGGAAATTCATAATGTTCGTCCTGAACTATTCGTGATCATGATCGTGGTCATCGCCGTGATCGTGATCGTGTTCTCCCAGTACGGTATCGGTACTGAGAACTTCTCCATTTTGGTCTACATAGGTCACATGATGCAGTAACCACTCCAGTGCCTGGGATTTACGCATTTGTGCGGTGAGGTCAGGAATTGCATCGTTTTGCTCATATGCGCGACGTACTTTGGCGGTTTTCTCGCCTACCCGAACGCCAATGGCTTCAAATTCGGCTTCGAGATCATCATCGGAAATTTCGATACCTTCTGCCGTTGCTACTGCGCGCAAAGCCAAATCCACCTTGACAGCTTTTTCGGATTGCAACTTGAGGCCAGAGACAAACGAATCAGCATCCTGCCCTGTCGCCGACAGCCATTGATCAAGAGCAATTCCTTGAGATTGAAACTGTTGGATTGTGTTTTGAACACGAGCCTGAAGATCAGAATTCACCATTGACTCAGGTGCTTCGATTTCTACAAGTTTTTCTAACTCATCAGTGAGACGATCCACGACAGTGCGGCGCATCTGATTGGTGCGCTGTTCTTCATAACGCGTACGCAACGATGACTTCCAATCATCGATTGTGTCTGCATCTGCGATGTTTTCAGCAACCCATGCATCGCTAAGTTCTGGAACTTCAAGGGTTTGCACTCGATTCACAGTGACAACAAAGTCTGCTTCTTCTTCGGTGCCATTAGGAACCGCAGTAAAGCGCAATGTGTCACCCTTTTTTGCGCCAGTGAGTTGATCATCAAAACCTGGTGCAACCCAAGCACGGCCAATTTCATAGGTCCATTCATCCACATTGAGTCCTGGCACGGGTTCACCATCGCGAAGACCTTCGAGATCGATAATCACACTGTCGCCAAGCGCTGCTGCGCGATCGACATCGGCAAGTACACCAAAGCGACGCATTTCAGCAGTGATGGCTTCACTGAGTTCATCATCAGTCAGAGAAGGATTCACCAACTCCACTCGCAACCCTGCATAACCAGATACTTGAATCTCTGGTCGCACTTCACAGGTTGCTTCAAACTTCACTACGCCGGACTCGTGTCCTTCAGTGATGTTGACATCTGGAGTTGCAATGATGTCGACGTCGTGTTCACGCACTGCTTGACCCAAATATTCGGGGATGGCATCTTGAATAGCCTGTCCGCGAGCGGCTTCGATTCCAATGCGAGCTTCAAGAACCTTGCGTGGAGCTTTCCCAGGCCGAAACCCAGGAAGACGAACTTCGTGGGCAATCTTGCGGAACGCAGCATCGAGGTTGCGGTCGAATTCGGACTCATCGACCTCGATCGACAGTTTGACTTTGTTGCCTTCTAAGGCTTCGAGAGTGCTTTTCACAGACTGGAAAGTGTATCGGTTCGCCCCTGAGGGACTCTTTCCCGCAATAATGGTTCTATGACTCTTTGGAAGCCACATGCTCTCGCCAATCCCCATGAAGGGCAAATCAAGTTGCGCCGTGGTGACAAGGTGGTGACCACCGTGGATTTAGATGGCGCCCCGCAAGGTACTGAGGGCAAAGTCATTTTGGCCAATGGCTTCAATTGGCTTCGTTATCGCATTCTTTTTGTGAACGGCACCGAACTTGGAAATCTTGACCACCGCCAACTCGAACCCATCGGGCGTGCGGCGAAAAGACTTGCACGGCAAGCCAAACGCGCCCGATAGCCTAAGAGTTCACATCAACGGGGTGTGGCGCAGTTGGTAGCGTGCCTGGTTTGGGACCAGGAGGCCGGGAGTTCGAGTCTCCCCACCCCGACCATTTTGATTTGCGAGGAGCATTCGTCATGCCAGCAGAAATTGACACCGCCCGATACGTGTCCTTCGTGTCATACAAAAAAGACGGGTCACCTGTTGCCACTCCGGTATGGATCGTGCCCTTCGATGGCGGATACGCATTCACCACGGCACCCGAGGCCTACAAGATTCGTCGAATACGCAACGATGCACGCGCCACGTTGACCATTTGCGACATGCGTGGCAAAACACCTAGTGACGCGAAGGTGTATCTAGGAAGTGCAGTTGTGCTCGATGCGGATGCATCAAAAAAAGTCGAAGCGCTCGTCAACAAGAAATATTGGATCGGAACAAAATTGCTCACTGTGATGTCGGTGGCAAAGAAAATTCTTGGCAAAGGTTCCACCGCAGGCGATGCTGCAATAAAGGTCACCCTTCACCCATAAGGCTTTCAAAAGAAAATTTGGGTTATCCCTAGGTTTTCCACAGGTTGTGCTGTACGGTGGTCTCTCATTCATTTTGCCCATGGGTACAAACCGGTATCTATGGCCCTTACAAGGGAGATACCCCCATGGACATCAGTCCTTCTACTTTTGCTGACCTTGGCGTCCCCACGCCCCTCGTACAAGAGCTTGCCCGGCAAGGCATCACTGCCCCATTCCCGATTCAGCAAGCCACGATCGCCGACGCACTGTCGGGTCGTGACACCTTGGGCCGAGGCCGCACCGGATCAGGCAAGACACTTGCCTTCTGTTTGCCTCTTCTCACCCGCTTGCAACAAAGTGGTGGAACCCGTGAGCGTTTCCGCCCCCGTGCAGTCATCTTGGTTCCCACCCGTGAGTTGGCCAACCAAGTGTGTGACGTATTGACACCACTTGCTGAAACTTTGAACATGCGTACAGCAGTTGTGTACGGCGGCGTGAGTTACAACGGTCAAATCAATGCGATGCGTTCAGGTGTCGACATTGTTGTTGCGTGCCCTGGCCGTTTCATCGACTTAATGGAGTCGGGCCAAATTGAACTCGACGCCGTTGAAGTCACCGTCTTAGACGAAGCCGATCACATGGCAGAACTTGGCTTCCTTGAACACGTCACACGTATCCTCGACAAAACTCCTCGCGAAGGTCAACGTCTTTTGTTCTCTGCCACTCTTGACCGTGGTATCGACAAATTGGTTCGCAAGTACCTCCAAAACCCCGTAACCCACGAGGTTGAAACCAGTGAAGAATCAGAAGCGACAATGACGCACTACTTCTTCAATGTGAATCAGGGCAATCGCTTTGATGTGATTTCTGATCTTTGTGCAGCACCGGGACGTTCACTTGTCTTTACACGCACAAAACATGGCGCACGCAAATTGACAGCTGCACTTGTTCAAGCAGGAATTCCTAGTGTTGAATTGCACGGCGATCTTTCCCAAGCAGTGCGCGCACGCAACCTTGCAGCTTTGTCCAGCGGCAAAGTTGACACACTGGTTGCAACCGATATTGCAGCGCGTGGTATTCACGTAGACGACATTGCATTAGTTATTCACGCTGATCCACCCGAAGAGCACAAAGCATTCCTTCACCGTTCAGGCCGCACTGCGCGTGCAGGTGCTGAGGGAACAGTCATCACAATGGTCACCGAAAACATGCGTCGTCATGTCAAGCGTTTGGCACGTGATGCTGGGATTGACCCGATCAGCAAGACCGTCACAGTGGGTGATGAAATCTTGACCGAGATTGCGCCAGGCGAACGTCAACATCGCGAGATGCCAAATCTCGAAGAACGTCGTGGACAAAATCGCCAAGGCCAAGGCCGTGGCGCCCCTCGTCAGCGCAACCGCGGTCGTAGTGGCTCTGACTTCCGTGATCGTGATGACCGCGGACCTCGCGGACCTCGCGGCGATCGCAATGATCGACCCGCACGTGACCGTGACGACCGAGGCCCACGCCAATTCGATGACCGCGCACCACGCGGCGATCGCAATGATCGACCTTCACGTGACCGTGACGACCGGGGTCCACGCCAATTCGACGATCGCGGACCACGTGGACCACGCCCAGAACGCGGAGACCGACCATTCCGTGGTCGTGACGACCGGGGTCCACGCCAATTCGACGATCGCGGACCACGCGGACCACGCCCAGACCGTGGTGACCGCCCCGCACGTGACCGTGACGACCGAGGCCCACGCCAATTCGATGACCGAGGCCCACGCGGACCACGCCCAGAACGCAGTGACCGCCCATTTGGCGATCGCGATGCGCGTCCTGGTCGCGGACCTTCACGTGGTGCAGGTGGCGAGAGTCGTGGAGCAGGCCCTCGCGGAAGCGGACCACGTCAACGCAGCGCTAAGCGTCCCGCACGCAGCGCCTAGCCCAGTCGGTGCTTTATTGCCGATACCAGTCGGCAAAAAATAATGGCGTCAACTTGTTCATCCGAACAGATATTGAACGTAGCCCTCGCTGAATACTTCCTTGGTTGCCTAGCATGTGACCCAGGATGCGCTCACCCACAGTGAGCGATTACAGCAAAGGGTTGTCATGACGACATACGACAAGTTCTACATCAATGGTCAATGGGTTGCATCACAAGGAACATCTTCCATTGATGTCTTTGACTCCATCACAGAAGAAATAATGGCCACAGTTCCTGAAGGAACTGCCAAAGATGTTGCAGATGCGGCACGTGCCGCACGTGCCGCTTTTGACTCATGGAGCACACTTCCTGCCGAAGAGCGTGCCAAGTACATGAATCGCATTGGTGATGCTTTAGCTGGTCGCATAGACGAAATTTCCTCTGCTATTTCCCGCGAGACAGGCATGAACAAGATGTTGTCCCAGTTAGTGCAAGTGGGATTGCCAATTAACTCATTTAAGACGGCCGCTGCATTGGCTGAGTCATTCAACTTCTCCAAAGAGATTGGCTCTTCGCGTGTATTTCGCGAGCCCATCGGTGTAGTTGGCTGCATCACCCCTTGGAACTATCCATTGCACCAAATTGCTGCCAAAGTTGCTTACGCAATGGCTGCAGGTTGCACAGTTGTTCTCAAACCCAGCGAAGTAGCACCCATCGATGCATTCATGCTGGCAGAGATCATTCACGAAGTGGGACTGCCTGCAGGCGTCTTCAACTTGGTCACAGGAACTGGCCCTGTTGTGGGTGAAGCCATTTCAGCAAGTGAAGACATCGACATGGTGTCGTTCACTGGCTCCACACGCGCCGGACGTCGCGTGATGCAGGTTGGCGCAGAGACCATCAAGAAAATTTCACTTGAGTTGGGCGGCAAGAGCGCCAACATCATCTGTGATGACCTGGATGCCGAAAATTTTGGCAAAGCAGTGATGGGCGGCGTGGGTAAGGCATTCCTTAATAGCGGACAAACATGTTCAGCACTCACACGCATGCTGGTGCCACGCACACGCCTTGCAGAAGCAGAAACTGCAGCTGCAGCAGTTGCTGAAGGCATGAAGGTAGGCGATCCTTTCGCAGAAGGAACAAACCTTGGACCTCTAGCTTCATCAGCACAACGTGATCGCGTCCAGATGTACATCAACAAGGGCATCGAAGAAGGCGCAACATTGATTGCAGGTGGTCTTGGCGCTCCTGAGGGTTTAACTACTGGTTTCTATGTGAAGCCCACAGTTTTTTCTAATGTCACCAACGACATGACCATTGCTCAAGAGGAAATCTTTGGACCCGTATTGTGCATACTGCCCTACGACACATTGGATGAGGCAGTAGAGATTGCAAATGGCACTGTCTATGGCTTGGCTGGAGCAGTCTTCTCTGCAGACAAAGACAAAGCAATTGCGATTGCGCGACGCATGAAGACTGGCCAAGTTGAAGTCAACGGTGGCGCATTCAATCCCAATGCACCTTTCGGCGGATATAAACAATCAGGTATTGGTCGCGAACTTGGCGAATACGGCTTCGAGGAGTTCCTCGAGATCAAGAGCCTGCAACTCTAAGACGTTGTGTGATTACTGGCTGAGCAACGTGAGTTGTTCGGCCAGTTCTTCATCGCTCAACACACCAAGAAACACTTCTGCTTCTCCATCAGAACTCACCATCGCCCATGCGGGTTGTCCTTTGATTTGATACGAACCAAAGACTTCTGCGACTGAGTCATCGACGTTGGGAAATGTGAGCGAGTGTCGTGCAAGAAAATCTTGATAATCCTTAGATGATCCTTGCCATGCAACACCCACTATTGAGACTTTGTCGCCAAATTTTTTGTGTGCTTCCTCGACCGAGGGAGCTTCAAAATTGCACAGGCCTCAACCAGGCGCCCAAAACCATAAAGCCATGGGCTTGGTCATTGGGCCTCGTGAGAGATCAATCGAGCCTCCACCAATTAGTGGAAAAGTATTTGCTTCTTGCGTGGGCGTTGTTACCTGAACCGAGGTCGTTGTTGCATCCGCCACTGACGTAGGCCCGACCTCATTGCTCTTCGATGACCCACACCCCATTAACAAGACTGCACTTGTCAATGCTGTGACACCGAGAAACTTCTTCACATTCTCAACTTTAGTACTAAGGAGATGTCGCAAAGTCGTCAACCCTGGTAGGCGTCAACCCTGGATCAACTGTCGGCGGTGCAGTTGTTGTCGTGGTCGTAGTTGTTGTCGTAGTTGTTGTCGTAGTAGGTCTCGGAATGACAAATCCATTTGCCCAGCCCCAACGAATATCCATCGGGGCACCAATGGGGGTTCCTTGAGCACCTGGAGTTTGATCCATGATCCGACGAAGTTGAGCCCAACCATCCCACGCCGAAATACCAGTACTGCCACACCCGCGTCGCATTTGACTACACGCCGCAGTTTGCACCGTGATTGCTCCAATACGCAACGGCTTTCCTTGGGATGCAGCCCGAGCAGCCATTACGGCCCACTGACGTGACTGTGATCCTTTCAGTGTGTGGATCTGAGGCATCGCAACAACATTTGGTCCAGCATGCGAGGACACATACAACACATCGTCAATCGTCCATTTGTTGTTACACGACACACGCCGTGAGACGGTTTGTGGACAACCATCAGCAGAACCAAAGTTCCACAACCGCACAGATGTTGATGCCACATAGCCATCTACCCATCGGCGCGCTTGTCGCACAGGACCCCAACCTGGTTCGATATCCACCGCACCGGTCACGGTCACTCTGGGGTCAGCGATTGCTCGAGCTTGTTCCACCACTTGGGCCCACAACTGCCCACCCGAGAACCCGTTGTACTTTGTCTTGCCTCCAGAGTTACTGGTGCCAATTGATACTTCCCATGGGCCAACTCCGCACTCTGCCAACCCCGATGCCCATGCGCTCGCTGTGGCAGCAATGTTGTCATACGTCAGTTTTCTAGTTTTTTCAAACCCGCTTGATCCACCATCCACTTGCCTTCCAAAAGACAACACCACAATTCCTTGACGTACTTTGCGCGCCTGATCACAGGCAGCAGCACGAATCACCGGAATAGCGGTGTCGATGGGGAGAACATCTCGGGCCCGCACATAACTACCTACGGCCACGCCCCATTCAGAAGAAAACTGTTGCGGAACTTCTTGAGGAAACCAAATTGCCTCTCGTGCAGTACTCGCAACTGATGATCCAATGATTTCAATTGGCGCAGGATTGCGCACACATCCTTTTGCACATGATCTTGTTGAAGGAGAAATAGCATCAATATTCACTCGCGTGCCTTGCGAATTCTTATTACGAGTCGATAGCGCAATGACTTGCACAGTGTTGGACCCACTCACACCACGTAATTGCACCGACTTACGTGCGACTCGCGGCGCATACTGATCGATAGTGCGCACTCTTTTCCCATTGACAAGTACTGCAACTTTCCCAGCTTTGGGTCCTGCCAGATACCACAGCGCAAACGACCTTCCCCTCACTTGGAATGAGACAGATGCACCAATGGCATTAACAACCAGCAAAGAACGGCCAATGGCTACATTGCTTTTCTTAGCTGTCCAACGAGATGACGCCACTATGGAATCTGCCTTCGCAACCTGCATCGGAAATGACGAAAGCACTAACGCTGCAACAAGTGCACATTTCATTTTCCTCAACATCGCCACACCCTAGACACCTCAACACCCAAAGTGTCGTCGGGCTCTCAGAACTTTGATTCCCGTTGACTCCTATCAGGTTTCCCTTGTCGTGAGTCCTGTATGAATCAAACCCGCCAAGATAATCACTGCACCCAGCCAACTCAACATTGTGATGTTCTCTTGTAGGAGAAAAGCCCCTAATGCAGTGGCAGTAACAGGTTCTATCAATGTCAAGGTAACTACCACCGCGGAGGATAAACGCGCGAGCGAGAGCGCATACAAAAGATATGGCGCCGCAATAGTTGCCACACCTAAGTACAAAACAGTAACGATTGCCTGAGGCGTAAAGAGCCACTGCATAGGCACCATGAAGAGAAAAATACCGCACACAATCGCGCTCACAGAAAAAGATTGAGCCATTACCCAAGAACCCGCCCAACCTTTTGTGAGAAGACCTTTTGAAATATGTGTGTACATCGCATAGCAGGCGCCAGCACCCACTCCACTTAAGACGCCTTGAGTGGAGAATTGACCGCCATCAAGTGGTGCAGAACCAAACACCAACATCGATAAACCAATAAGAGCTACACCTACGCCGCCCAACATCGACCATGAGAACCTTCTCGCCACTACACACTCCACTGCGGTGGCGATAACCGGACCACTTCCAATAGTCACCATTGTTCCTACCGCTACGCCAGTAAGAGAAATGGATTGAAAAAAGAGAACTTGAAAGAGCGCCATGGCGCAACCGGCCGCAATTACTTCTCGATTGGGTCGCCGAAACGACGAACGGTGGACCAAAAAAGCAAAGAACAACAAGGGGGCAGCACCAATGAGTAATCGCATCGCAGCAATCCCAAAACTGGATACATCCTCAGCAAGAAATGATCGAGCCGTCCCAGAAGTACCAAACAAAACAGAGGCGACCACTACCCCCACGGTGGGGTGAAGTCCGCGGGCAGAGTCCGAAAGATTCATCGCTTCGCCCGATTTTCTCCACAGTACGTCATGCACGACTAGCCTTTCATAAGTGGGTGTGGGCAAGTGATGTTTAAAGTTCGCCGAATATGTCGACTCATAGTTCCTCACTGGCGCCTGTGGGCTCTTGCGCTCTTGTCCTACCTCCCTCTTGTTGTCTTACAACGTGGAGGGATCAACGCCGACACAAAGCTGTATTTGGGAGAAGACCCCGCTGGTCTCATCGGAAGATCATTGTTTGCATGGGACTCAAGCCAATTCGGAGGATTTGTTCCACACCAAGCCATTGCCTACTTGTGGCCTTCTGGACCTTTCTTTTGGCTCTTTGACGTATTCGGCTCACCCCAATGGTTCACGCAGCGAGTATGGGTTGGCACCATTTTTTTTGTAGCCGCTTTTGGTGCATACGTTTTTCTACGACATCTTTCATTTTCCCTCAATGCATCATTTATCGGCGCTCTGTTCTTTATGAGTTCACCGTATGTGTTGGCGTATCAGTCGCGTACGTCTTCAATGTTGCTGTCATGGGCTGCAACCGCTTGGCTTTCCTATTTCACTGCACGCGGCATGGCGTCGCGATCATGGCTGTGGCCTTCGCTCATTGCACTCACAATGTTCACAGTCGGATCAGTTAATGCAACTGCCACATTGTTGATCCTTCCCGCACCCGTGCTTGTTGCTGTCTTCACTTACACGCGTAGTCGCTCATTCAAGATTTTCTTGGGCTTTGCACTGAAGACTTTTGTATTGACCACCGGAGTTTCACTGTGGTGGATTTCTATGCTCAGCATTCAAGCAACCTATGGCGCAAAGTTGCTTGCATATTCAGAGACTTTAGAGTCCGTTGCATCTACTTCTCACTCCTTTGAGGTGTTGCGTGGTTTTGGATATTGGCTGAACTATGTAGGGCTTGACACACTTCCTCTCACCACGGGAGCACTTCATGTCTTTACATCCACCACGGCTATGGCCGCTGGGGTTCTACTTGTAATCGCTGCAGTGGGAAGCCTGGCATTTTCTCAACACCCTTATCGCCGATTAGGTCTATGGTTTGTTCTTTGTGGCACAGTCCTGGCCGTGGGAGTGCATCCATTAAGTGATTCCTCTCTACTTTTTGGCCCATTGGCCGATAACCCCACTTCTACATTGTCTCTTGCATTTCGATCGAGCACGCGAGCAATTCCCGTTCTGCTTTTGGGTCTGGCCATCGGCATTGCAATCATCTGCGACAGCCTTGCAGGCTCTTCATTACGCTCGCGCGCTCAGTGGCTGCTCCACACAATCCGTGTGAGACCCACACACATACAGATACTCGTACCACTGTGCGTTGTAGTACTTATTGGGTTAGCCAATCCCACGCGATACACATCAGGATCATTTGATCCAACACTTGAACGCAATGCAATTCCCCACACTTGGCAAAAGCTCGCCGACGACATTGATAATCCGTCAGCTCCCCCTTCACGCATCACGCAACTCCCAGGTCAAGAATTCGGCGCATACACGTGGGGTTACACCGTTGATCCTGCTTGGCCTGCAGCATCAGATACGCCACTACTCACACGTGATCTCATCCCTTTGGGAAATGAATCGATGATGAATTTGTTGTGGGCTACTGACGAAGCATTCCGTGAAGGTCGACTACATCCCGGTGCGCTTGAGACACTTGCCAGGGTTTTGTCCTCACGCACCTTCTTCTTCCCATCTGATCTCGATAACGACAGATACAACACGCCTTCCCAAAGCGCTGCCATCGAGGCAAATTTTCTCAGCGACACCCAAGAACGTGATTCACACCGATTTATCTCATATGGTCCAGAATCAGGTTCAGTCATCCGTCAACAGTTCGATTCCATACTCTTGCTTGGCGATGGCAAGGGACTAGTGGATGCAGCAGTTGCTGGAGTATTAGGTAATGAATCAATTGTCTACGCCGGGCACCTGTCCAATGACGAACTATCCACTCGCATGGAACGCTTTTCTCATGTGGTAGTCACCGACACACACACAGAAAAGGCCCAGCACTGGCGTAGCTCTATTGACACTTTGGGGTTTGACGAAAACATTGAGGGTGACCTATTGAATTTTGGGACAGACTCGGGTGATATTCGCATGAGAATCTTTCCTCTTCAGCGCACCGATGACATCACATGGTTTGAACAAATTGGTCCAACCCGCATTCGTGCAAGTTCCTATGGTCCGCCGCTGTCCTATCGACCCGAGCATCGCCCATTTTCTGCCATTGATAACAACCTTGCAACATCTTGGACAGTGGCCCATGGCGTTACTCCGTTGGCCCCTGTGATTCAGATTCTTAGCCAGGAAGCAATAGGTCAACTTCGTCTCACCCAACCTCAAGGTGATATCAATCGCCGCATCTCGCAGATTTCTGTTTCTGTCGATGATCAGCCCTGGAGGAAATATTTTCTCACGGATATTTCTGTGACACAAGGTGAAACTATTTCGTTGCCATCATCTGGAAATGTCGTCACTATTCGCATTGATTCAACAACACCTACTCGCTTGCTACGCAACAATGAGGAACTCTCTGGCGTTGGTTTTTCTGAAATTTCAACTGGTGCCCCGCAAACACAAGAAGTGGGAGTACTTCCCACACGAGGCCTCGAAAACATTGCACCTGGCACACAGCTGAGCTACATACTCACTCGACGCATCGCACCAATTGCCCGCAACACACGATCTGATATCGAATACAACTTTGTGCGTTCCATTTATGTGCCAAGTACCCAGGAAATGAATGTCTCTATTCAATTTGATATCTCCAATCTGACGCCACCACAAGTCAACGAATTGATTCAGAACATCAATACAGATTCACCTCTGCGAATCAACGGAGTTCCTGTAAATGCGACAAAAATTTCTCAAACCACCAATGGTGTACTCATCGCCACAGTCGGCCAGGTGCCCTTCAGCGCAGGTAAACATCTTGTGGAAACCACTTCCACCCAATTCCCCATTGATCAAATAGTGATTTCGAACTCTCCAGACAGCGACATGTCTCCCGTGGTCGTTCCCGATATCACCTCGTCACAGCTCACTCACAAAACTGCTCAATTGCAGCCCTGTCCAGATGGTTGTTGGTTGGTTTTGGGAGAAGGTCACAGCGCTGGCTGGCGCGCCGAACTAGATGGAATCGACTTGGGCCCCTCACAAATAATTGACGGTGGATCAAACGGTTGGTGGATTGAACCAACTACGCGCTCCCAATCCATCACCATTTCATTTACTCCCCAGAAGACACTCAACATCGCACTCATCATCTCAGCCCTCTTTGTCATGTTTGCCTGCATTGCCGCGCTATTCACTCGGCGTGCGCGCCACGAAGACCACTTTGTATCTGCGCCACGTTCAATAATCACGCCCGTACGGAACTGGGTATCTGCGATATCTATCAATGCAGTGTTGATGATTGCGCTCATTGATCTACGCACAGCAATGTGGACAAGTGTTGCGATGACTTTGGCACTTTGGACCCGCCACCACAAGGAACTGGCACGGCTCACTGCTGGAATATTTTCATTGGCTATGGGAATCACTTGGTGGGAATCTGTGACGACAACAACCCCATTAGATTTTGGCTGGACTTCAAGCACCCAAGGATCACACCAGACCCTTCTTGCCTGTTTGGTTCTACTTGCCTGCGTATCGCTTATCCGAACAGACACAGCAACACCCGAAAACACTTCTATCCACTAGCGTGCTTTCAATGAAGTGGGTGGGAATTGCGCAGCGTAGGTGTGCGCAACATTGGCAGTTCATCACTCTCCTCGTTGTTTCCTATCTCCCCATTCTTGTGACACAGCCAGGAAAGGTGAGTGCTGATACAAAGACTTATCTTTTTCTCAACCCTGGCGAACTACTTTCCGAAGCATCATCACTTTGGAGTTCATCTTTTGGTGCAGGAACTGTCACCCATCAATACATCGGTTACCTGTGGCCCATGGGGCCCTACTTCTGGTTCATGGAGACCGTGGGTATCCCGGACTGGCTCGCCCAACGCTTCTGGTGGGGTTCACTCATTTTTCTTGCTGCCTACGGAACATACCGATTGGCTCGAATCCTTGGGATTCACAATAACTTTGCGCTCATAGCCGCGTTGCTCTACGGGCTGAGTCCCTATGGACTTCACTACTTGGCACGTCTCTCAGGAATTTTGCTTCCCTGGGTGGGCTTTCCATGGTTACTGCTCTGCTTGATACGCGCTCGGCAAGAGACAGGTTGGAAGTGGCCTGCACGCGGTGCTCTTGTCATCGGCACCATCGGCACAGTAAACGCCACCACATTGTTCTTCATCATCTTGGGTCTTGCCATTTGGCTTTGTGCCGATGTTTTGTCGGGCTTCACACGATGGCGCGATGCAGCAAAGACGTTCTTGCTACTAGGTATCGGCAGTGTGGGTGTTTCATTGTGGTGGCTCACATCTCTTGTCATGCAGTCATCGTTTGGTTTACCTATTCTTCGTTATTCGGAGACTTATGAAACAGTGGCAAAAGCCTCGCTTCCACAAGAACTACTGCGCGGTCTTGGCTACTGGTTTTTCTATGGTGATGAATATGCCGGTAGATGGATTGGTCCGAGCGTGCCCTACATGCACAACCTGGTAGTGATTGCGGCTGGCTTTTTCTTGGTAGCTACTGGGCTTGTGAGTCTTGCTGTCACAAGAGTTCCCTTTCGCATCCACTTATCCCTTCTTACATTGTTAGGTCTTGGAGTGGCGGTAGGTGCCGCACCACTGAGTAGCCCATCGCTCTATGGACGACTTTTTGAAGCCGTAGTCACTAACGAAAGTGGTTTTGCCCTTCGATCCACTCCAAGAGCGATGCCATTAGTTCTTCTCGCACTGGCTCTTGCGACAGCCTCAGGACTCCATGCGTGCACAACTCTTCTTCAAGAAAGTAACAATCAACTAATACGTCGATGGATGGGAAAGGCACTCATTGCTGTTGTACTTGGCGCAATCATGGTCAATAACTTTCCGTGGTTTACCCAACGCGCCATGACTGAAAACATCACACGTGATGAAAATCTCCCCACATATTGGACTGATGCAGCTCAAGCGATTGATGCACAACGTGATGAGTCAACAGGCTTCGGTCGCACCTACGAGTTTCCTGCAGCCAACTTTGCTGACTATTGGTGGGGCGGCACCGTCGATCCAGTTCTTCCGGGGCTCATCGCCAGCGAGTATGTAGCAAAAGAAATGATCCCTCAGGGCAGTGAAGCTACAACCGATCTTCTTTCCGCGTTTGAATCCAAAATGGTAGACGGAAGACCCAATATGGATGTTCTTAGAGAACTCTCTGCGGTCTTGTCGGCAAACACGGCGACTTGGCGCGGGGACATCGCCTACGACCATCACCTCACAGCTCGTCCCGAATACTTGGCCCCGTCACTTGCGCGCATACCACCTGGTCCTACGCTGTTCACAGGCCCCACAATTGCATCATCGAGTCGTGCCGCGATTGTGGATGAGACATGGTACGGCAATACTCGTGCGGCGAACTACCCCCTCCTTCAGGTGTGGAAGATTCCTCACGCTCGCCCACTGCTTTCTTTGAGTCAACCTAAAGATGTGATCACAGTGATTGGCAGTGGTGAGGGTGTCATTAATGCACTATCTGCGAAAGTGCTGACTTCTAAGGACACATTTGTCTATGCAGGCACACAACAGTATTTGCCTGCAGCATTGCAGCAGTTGCCCCTATCGCGCCTCATCATCACCGACACAAACCGTTCCGCGCAACGTCAATGGTCTTCAATTGCCCAGCAAACCGGGCGCACTGAACGAATAGATGAATTCACATCACCTCCCACTGTGCGCGTGTCAACAGATCAACGACTCAATCCATTTACCGACAACTACCGCATGACTATGCCCGTAGAACAAATGACCTTGAGTCGGCTTGTGGGCGACGTAGCACGAGTACAAGCAAGTTCTTACGGTCATCCAGTTGTCCTCACGCCTGAGGCGCGGCCCGAGAATGCAGTCGATAACGATCCACGCACAAGTTGGGTGGTCGGGGTTCATTCACGCGCAGTCGGAGAATGGATACGTATTGATTACCAGACGCCAATCACTGCATCCGAAATGAGAATTGATCTCTCATCACGCCAACCAGGGGGACGCATCATCGAGAGTGCACGTCTTGAGTTGTTCGATGCCTCAGGAAAATCCGTGATGAGCACTTTGTTTTCCCCCGGAAACGATGACACCCACACCGTAACTTTTCCTGCATCAACTTTTTCAAGTGCCAAAATCACTATCAAGAAGGCATCACTGTCTTATCTGATGGATTACTCCGATGGTCCTGGAATTGCAGTGGGTGAAATATCATTTCCCAATATTCAGAGTGCTGAATACATCGTGATGCCACCGATATCCAACTCATTGATTGCTAAGGCGCGACAATCTACATTTGTCATTACTCGTCAATCTGTTGATCCATCAATCCCACATCGTTCAGATATGGAATTGAATCTGCAACGAATAATCACACTCCCCTTTGCACAAACATTCACACTCTCTGGAGAGGCTCGCCTATCTGGTCGCGCCAGCGAACGCACCTTGTCAAGCCTCACGAACATGAACATGGCGACGTCTTCTCAACACATGTTCGGCTCCGCACAAAGTATCGCCCCTCTTGCCTTTGATGGTGATGTAGAAACCGCATGGACTACTCCCCTTGACCGGGCTGTGGGCAGCGAGATTTTCTTCACACTGAACACAAAGAGCCCCGCGCAACAACTACGGCTCCACGTGCGAGATGATCGTTTTCATTCAGTTCCACAACGCATCTCTGTGATGGATGCTTCCAATGTTCAACATTCTCTTTCACTCACCGGTGAAAGCGGCGTGCTTACAGCTCCACTGGATTCTTCAATTCAATTTCCCATCCGTTCACTCACCATCGACGAAGTGCGTAGCCGAACGTTTCGCAACTACTTCACAAAGGAACCGCGCGAACTTCCTGTGGCAATCATCGAGATTGATCTTGGTATCGACAACCCCAAACGGCTTCCGTTTCTCGAGGCCCAATGCCGCACGGATCTCTTAGAGCTCAACGACACCCCTGTTGCTCTTCGCGTCGTCGGCAACGACAGTCTCTTTGACACAACTCAGACTTTCAAAGTAGAAGCATGCCAAGACATCACGTTGCAGCCAGGAGAGAATTACATACGCACCGCAAAGGGACTTGATTCTGGACTCGACCTCGATCAACTTATTCTCACAACCAATTCAACTGTGGAAACCGCCACTTTTTCCCCAATAACGGTTATATCGCAAGAACGAACCCGTTTAACTGCACAGATCGACATAGACACTCCTCGCATAATCTCCTTTGGCCAAAGTATTAATAGAGGCTGGAAGGCAACATTGCGAACACCAATGGGATCGGTTGACCTTGGTGAACCGTTTGTCGTGCAGGGATACGCCAATGGCTGGCTTGTTCCCGAGTCTGGTGAACTTATTCTTGAATGGGATCCGCAAAGGTTTGTTAAGGGCTCCCTAGTGGTCTCTATGCTGAGTGCCGCAGGCCTTATTGTTCTCGCCTTGCGACGACTTCGCAAAGGAAATCCCCCTTCCACCATGGGGCACGCATTATCAGGTCAAGCACCTTCGCGTCTGGCCGTCATTGCAACTATTGGTCTTGTGATTGCATTCGCAGGAATACTTCCTGCCATTATTGCGGTGCTATTTTTGTTCATTCCGCGCCGCCTAAGCCTGTATGCCATTGGTGCACTCGTGGTGTTCATTGCCGGGGTCATCATCGTGAAACAATTTCAATACGACTACACCCCAATGCTCGACTGGCCGCTTCGCTTCGTCAACCTAACCCCATTCACATGGACTGCTGTCGCACTGGCATGTATCAACCCTTTGCTACGTCGCACTTAGGTACAGTTTCTCTATGCCAAAAGTCCTGGTCATCATTCCCACCCACCAGGAAGCAGAAAACATCGTTGCGGTGATCCCGCGTATTTTTTTTGCAGTTCCCGACGCACACATTTTGATTGTTGACGATGCCAGTACAGATGGAACACCAGATCTCGCCGAGGAGCTCGACACCGGACGCGGAATGATTTCGGTCATTAGGCGCAGCACAAAAGATGGACTAGGCAATGCCTACCGCGTGGGTTTTGCATGGGGCCTTGAACACAACTACGACATCTTGTGTGAAATCGATGCTGACTTATCCCATGACCCATCTGTATTGCCCGAGTTAATTTCACCAGTAGCCCTTGGGGCGCAGTTAGCGATTGGTTCTCGGTATATACCAGGAGGAGCCATTGTGGGTTGGCCAAAGAAACGACTCGCTCTCTCCCGATGGGGCAACCGATACGTTGCCCTCATGCTCGGACTTGCTATCAACGATGCAACAGCGGGTTTTCGCGCCTTTGATGCCAACATCATTCGCAAGTGCCATCTATTAGACACACGCAGTGACGGGTACATGTTCCAAGTAGAGACCACCTACCGCCTCGTGCGTGCAGGTGCACGCATTGTGGAGATACCCATTGTGTTTACAGAACGACTACTTGGTCATTCCAAGATGAAATCATCCATTGTGAAGGAAGCTCTTTGGCTCGTCACCAAATGGGGACTTCGCGACATATTCACACGCCGCCGACTTCAAGTGACAGATTTTCGCGATCAATAAATAAATTAATACAAAGAGAACTATCGACGCGGTGAACGTGCGACTGCAAATAACACCAATGTGTCTGCATCTATGCGACTTGTCACCGCAAATCGATCTTCGCCAATCACTTCGCTTGGTCCGTTGATTTTTGCCAGCAACGGATACACCACACGACGACCCAATGAGTGCAGTGCAACAAACCAACTACGCGGCAAACGATGGCGCAACTTCAAAAAATCCAATGCGAGGATGCGCTTGCCAGTCTTGCGTCGCTTAGCAAAATCTTGACGCACGGTCTCGTCACCATCAAGACCATGAACTACAACATCTTCAAAGTAGGTGTCCAACATGACGCGCAGCTGCTCTGGTTGAAAAAGATGTACGTGATAGGGATTTTCAAAGTCTGCTGGTTCGTTTGGGGTGAGCACGTAGACCGCGCCATCATCTTTCACCACTCGCGCCATCTCTGCCACATGGCCTGAGGGGTCAACAAAGTGTTCGATGATGTGGCTAGAGCACACTGCATCCACACTTCCTGTCTTAAACGGCAAGACAGATCCATCACCGCACACTGCACCGACTCCTTGATGCTGAGCAAGATGTGCTGTCTCTAGGTCGTAATCCACACCCAACACGGTGCGGTTCGGGCCAGCGAGACGAATGGACTCATCGCCCACACCACATCCGATATCAAGAACAAACCCATTGGTGAGACGCTGTTTCACTTCTCTGTAACCCGCATCGTGGAGGGCCAAAAGAGCAGACGGTGTGCTGTCTTTGAGTGGGCGTTCACCGGTTTGTTTCATAGTGAGTTCTAGTATAGGAACGCCATGGACAACCCTTCAGACATCTCCACTGATTGGGCGATTCAGATGCGTGAATTGGTGCAGACCCTCCATTCCCGCGGCATTCTTCGAGTTGAGTCTTTCGCCTGGCGAGATCTCGCAGACCCCGATGCGGGTGGCTCTGAAGTGCATGCAGACCATGTGATGACACGATGGGCCCAAGCAGGACTAGATCTTTCCCACCGCACCTCAACCGATGGACAATCAGAGACATTCACCCGCAACGGCTACACCGTGACACGCCGCGGTGGTCGCTATTCAGTCTTTCTTTCTGTTATCACGGCACGATTACTTCGACGTGCCAAACGCGATGTGGCCATTGTGGAAATCTGGAATGGTGTTCCCTGGTTTAGCCAACTGTGGGGAAACAAAGTGCGCACCACATGGCTCCACCACATTCATGAAGATATGTGGAATGAAAGCCTTCCTCGATTACTTGCACCTATTGCTCGATGGGTGGAGAACTGGCTTGCCCCAAAGTTCTATCGCCGTACTCGCATCGCTACTTTGGCTACCACCACTCGAGATGAGTTGATCTCTCGTGGCTATCGAGCGAATCATGTAGTGGTCGCAGAGCCTGGAATTGATCCGCGTTATTGCCCGCGTAACAATACGAAGACCCCGTCTCCAACTCTGCTCGCGGTGGGGCGTCTTGCACCCGTCAAACGTTTTCCATTGTTGTTAGAGACATTCGCTGATGTTCTCCGCACTGTTCCAAATGCACACCTGACCATTGCTGGTGATGGTCCCGACAAACATGTGTTACTCCACGCAATAGAACGACTTCATCTCACAGGCCATGTCACTCTTGCAGGACGAGTGTCAGATGAAGAACTGCTTGAGTTATATCAATCCAGCTGGTTGTTGGTGAGTGCCTCCCATTCCGAAGGTTGGGGAATGACAATCACCGAGGCCGCTGCGTGTGGAACACCTTGTGTTGTCACGGCCAACCATGGACATTGCGCGGCCGCTACACACAATGTGACCGGACTCATTGTGGAAGATGACATCGAGTTATCCGCAGCGATGATTCGTGTTCTCACAGATAATGCACTTCATAACACGCTCTCCCAGGGAGCACTGGCCCACGCAGCCAAATTTCAGTGGGATCGCACTGCAACCATCTTGCTGCAAACTTTGGTGGATTCACTCCCCCAACGACATCGATCACAATAGATACAACCCAGTTGTCCCTGAAACACTGACTCACCGTGGCATGGCGGGCTTCGTCACTATAGGTGTCGGCTGTTCTGAAACGTAGCTCCTAAGCCTTTCCGCAACGGGTTTATAATAATCAGCATGAGCCAACGAGAAACTTCAAAAACATCCATCGCTGAAGAATTTCTCATAGCTGAATTCACGACGGCATTTGCGCATATTCAAAATATTGACGATCGCCGTTTGCGCTTTGCTGAATACCTCATCAGCCTTCATGCAGTTCTTGCCACTGCAAGTGTGACCATAATTACCAAATTCAGACCAGACGATAGAAAATTTGAGCTCAATGGCTCTGACGTCGCACTTCTATGGTCAGGGGCTGGTATATCGCTTGTCGCCACAATTGCCATTTTGTCTATGTTGAAATCGGAACGTGACGCCAATTTGCGGTACCGACGAAAAATAAATCATCTTCGTGGCATCTTTCTTTTGGAAGAAGAAAATCCAGAGATTCAGCGCTACCTCAGCAACCATGCCTCACTGGGCACGCCCACGCACCTTAGTGATCAACCAACCGGGCTCGGTCGAACACTGAGAGGAATATTTGCCTTGAGTGTCATATTCGTCGCCGTTTGGCTGATTGCCGCAACTATTTGTCAATTAATAGTCGTCTTACAATAATCACAATCATCACCACGACAACGAGGCAAGCTCTCAATTTTGCCATCACGTCACCTCCGCTAATGCATCAGGCATAGAGAATGAGGACTTGCGTGATTTGGGAATCTTGCAGCGGCCCTCTTATGTCTAAAAAGAAGTCAACGCTTTGAAATGCAAACTGGTGGGCGTTGAGGGACTCGAACCCCCGACCCTCTCCTTGTAAGGAGCCTCAACGATGTTTTTGGTGTTCGTAGTGTTCACCAAGTGTTGTGTTTATTCGGGTTTTTGTTCCTCGAGTGTCGCCCTGTTTCCAGTTTTCACCCTGTCTCGTCAACTTTTGATGACATTTGATGACATCCAAATCGATTAAGGGACAGTGTAGCGAATCACCTGGTGAACGGTGATGCAGTCACTTATTCGAAAGCAACGTCGGAGTCCAAGTCGTTCGGCTCACTCAATGTGGTGCACCACTTTCAATAATGCCGACACCAGCGAGAACAGCATCAATCTGCTTCAGGTCAGATGGCATGAGGACCACAAAGTCCAACCCCGCAAGAACAGCAAGCTCTTGCTTCTGCCCCATTTTCTTCATGTATTTGGAGTCGTCGGGGTACCCCGCCAATTCCATACGGGGATTGGTTTGCTGCAGGTTCGAGATTCAGATAGAAGCATTGGTGGGGTCCGAGTCAACTGCGTCTGCAAGTGCACGTGCGGTTGCAACCCTGGCTGCATCGGTGTCTTCTAAACGACCGAGCTGTTCAAGTGCCCGAATAGTGATTTCAACGGCGGATCTGTTTCATCCATAAGTCGGTCTCTTTTTAGAACTCACTTCTTCATCCATCTACAACATGAATCACTTGGAATAAGATTTGTCACAATGAAAAAACTCATGCTGTCTCCATATCTCGTATTCATCGGAGGAATTCTTTCTTTGTCGTTTGCGATTATGACGTTTACTACCAAAGACGAGGGCGAACATCGGCTACTGCAATTCAATGAAGAAGTACTGCTGCAGATAACAGGCTCTACGAGAGTAGATCTCGTTTGTAATCAATCGAAGTTTGAACGAGCATCGGCATGGAACGAAACTTTTAAGATGGGTAATGAACTCACTTTTTCAGATCTTGTTCAACGAGATTACCCAGAGTCACTTCTGAACCGTCTTGATGAGTCATGTGCTGCTGAATTCAATGATCGGACAACTGACAGAGTGATTTACGGAGTCCTCGCAATACTGATGGCTGTCTACTTTGTTTGGGGATTTCGAACTTATATGAAAGTCTCTTAACGCCGCTCTTTTCCGGCGAACAGACAAATGCTCAGTTGATAACAACCACATTTTTGCATCGGCCAAGGTTGGTGACCATTCACCGCTAAAAAACTCAGTGAGATAACCCACATATAATTCAGCGGTTCGGGGAGCCTTTCCAGAAAGACTCCAATCCAATTTGAACTCCTGAAGTAAATCAGTATTCATTTTTCTAATCCCCGTTTTCTACAAGGAGAAGCTCAGAAAACTGCGGGCCTAAAAGTATGGCTTAGAGCAACGGCGCGAAACCCAAGTGTTATTTGGGTCGCATCTTGATTGGTGGGCGTTGAGGGACTCGAACCCCCGACCCTCTCCTTGTAAGGGAGATGCTCTAGCCAACTGAGCTAAACGCCCGAGATGTTGGTCAACCAACATTTCGGCTCTTTACCTTAGCGCCTTGCGGGGCAATATTGACCAGCCTCACAGCACACACGTGCCCAGGGTTAGACCATGACAGATGCCCCGTTTACAGTACAGAGGTGGTATCTGTGCAGTTCTCATTTGAGGAACTCAGCCCCCAGTTGTCCCATGTCACCTTTTGTGTGGTCGATATTGAGACAGCTGGTGGATCACCCACCGGCGAAGGCATCACTGAAATCGGCGCTGTGAAATACCAAGGAGGGCAAGAAATTGATCGATTCAATGCCCTTATTCATCCTGGTTGCAGTATCCCTTCATTCATTGTCACGTTGACAGGTATTTCAGATCACATGGTGCGTAACGCACCCCCTATCTCAGAGATACTTCCTGCCTTAGTGGATTTCATTGGTGACGCAGTTTTTGTCGCACATAACGCAAAATTCGACCTCGGATTCATTAATGCTGCACTTATCGCCCATAACTACCCTCCATTAACAAACCCAGTCGTAGACACCGTTCAACTTGCGCGTCGTCTGATACGTAACGAAGTTCCTAATTGCAAATTGTCCACACTTGCTTCGTGTCTCAACTTGGCACACCAACCCATACATCGCGCAATGGATGATGTCCTTGCTACTGGGGACCTCTTGCACTACCTCATTGAACGTGCGGGCACCCACGGCGTTTTTTATCTTGATGATCTCACTGCACTGCCCACCATCAGTGGCCATCCTCAATCCAAGAAATTGGCTTCAACTCACAACCTGCCACGTGCTCCTGGCGTTTATATGTTTGTAGATGCTCAGAAAGAAATTCTTTATGTGGGTAAAGCGAGCAACATTCGATCACGGGTACGTAGTTATTTCAGTACAAGCGAGTCACGCACCAAAGTAGGGTCGTTGCTCAAGTTGATGCATGATGTGCAATACATCGAAACACCCGATCCACTCACCGCATCAGTACTCGAAGCCCGCATCATTGGAAAGCTTCGACCGAGATATAACCGAGCAGGAACTCGAGTAGAGAAATATTGCTATGTGCGATTTACCACCGATGAACAGTGGCCACGTTTAGTTGTTACCAAGACTCCCACCGACAAGGGGATATTCATAGGCCCTCTTTCTACCCGTTCAATTGCCCGCGACATCATTGATGCCATCGAGTCAGTCGTACCACTCCGGCGATGCACCGCTCGCATGGGTCGCAACTATGAAGCCCCTACAGATGCACAAGTGTGTTCTGCGGCTCGTCTAGGTCTTGCTCAATGCCCGTGTTCAGGTACCGCTGACGCAACCGTCTACACCGAACTGGTTCAACGGGTGTCGGACACTCTTTTGGGAAACTCCACAGAAGTGTGCGATCTGCTTGAAGCAAAAATGCTCGCCCACTCAGAGGCTCAACGTTTTGAGGAAGCAGCAATGATTCGCGATCGCATTCACACGTTGCAATCAGCCTTGCGTAAACAACAACAAACCCATTCGTTGATGTCCATGGGCGATGTCACAATTGAGCACAATGACATTTCCTATCGCATCCAATGCGGAGTCCTCCATGAGACTCGCTTTTCAGATGAGTTGTTTTCTCCTATCAGCGCCCATGATCTTCAGGTTGCAGAACTGATTACCCCGCCAGAGATGCCTCACACCCCTCATGGCCATATTCGACCAGAAGCTATTGATGAAATCATGTGTGTTGTTCGATTTGTCAACAAAATGGGCATCATTTTTCCCGCCAACTGATTTTTACTGTCTCACTTTTTAGAGATACATTCAACAAATGGCTTTCAGACAACAATGCTCCTTTGTTGGGCTGTTTGTCGCAAGCGCCATAACCATGAGCGTTGCCGCCCCGCTCCAAGTCGACGCTGCTCTCGAAGTAGCCGTTGCCGATGAGACCACAACCACGATCACGACGACGACAACGACAACAATCCCCAAGGTCTTGACATCGAAAGATGTAAAAGTGACGTACAAAGTAAACACCAAAGACAAAGTGGTGTTCATCACTATTGACGACGGCTTCCATGTAACGCCAGCGTTAGCGCGTGTCATTCGGCGACATAAAGTGCCCATCACAACCTTTGCTATGCCCCGCTTAGTGGCTCGAGAAAAAAAGTGGTACCTCGCAAATAAGAATATGACCTTTGAAAACCATACGGTGAATCATCGCAGTTTGACGTCGTTATCTTTCAAGCAACAGCAAAAAGAAATCTGTCGTGCAAACACACAATTAAAAAAAACCACCAAACAGCAGCCGTCCCTGTTTAGACCTCCTGGTGGAAACTTCAATCAGCTGACCAAGAAAGCTATTGCTGCATGCGGAATGAAACATCTTGTGATGTGGAATGTGATTGCAGAAAAAGGGGTGCTGCGTATGCCGAGGGGACAACTCACACAAGGCGACATTATCTTGATGCATTACATTCCATCTGCTGCCCCGACTTTAGAACTGCTGCTACGCCAGATTAAAAAAAATGGACTAAAGCCTGCTTTACTAAGTGACTATTTGAAATAGAGCCACCTAGCCACGTGGCAATGGTTGCGCTCGCAATAGCGACTGCAGTATCTCCTGGGATACAGCAACTACGGGTCGTCTGCGTTCATCGGCATCAAAGACCAACAGCGATCGCCCCTCTGCTTCGGTCACCAATACGCCTGCTTCTTGACAGATGAGCACTGCTGCCAGATAATCCCACACACCTAGACCATCGAAGTCGATGTATCCATCAAGTCCCCCACGTGCAACAACAGATATATCTAATGACGCTGCACCCATGGTGCGCACCTGCCACCAGCCATGGCCAACATCTGGAAGTGCGTTCACACCAATGACGGCACTCGATACATCGGTATTAGGACGAACTAGCAAACGAATACCATCCACATTGGCGCCTGCTCCTCGAATCGCTGCATAACGTGTCTCACTTCCGGACTGTTCCGCAACAAGAGCAACTCGCGGACCATCTTTGTCCACCACACACAACGATGTAGCAAACCAAGGTAAACCTTTGCTTGCATTTGTAGATCCATCCACCGGGTCAATCACCAACAGCAAACGATCATCTTGAAGCGGCCATTGAAAATCCCCCGCTCCGGATTCTTCACTGAGCACATAAAACCCAGCTGCTTCACACATATCGACGACAACTTCGTCAACTGCAACATCACCGTCGTATTGGCCATCGCGATGACCCGTGAAAGACCAGTTCCCTAACTCATCAATAATGTCGGCTGCGGCATCTGCAACATCGTGGAGAAAACCCAAAATGTCGCGATCATCAGAAGTGCAATCGAAACGAGCCATAAGCAAACGGTAGTTGCCCGCACTGTCGCGCGTCGCTATGCCTAGCGACAACGGTAAGTGGGCCAGGCAGGGATCGAACCCGCGACCAAGGGATTATGAGTCCCCTGCTCTAACCAACTGAGCTACTGGCCCCTAGAAGGCCCAATGGACCTCAATGGCTCCGGGGGTGGGGCTCGAACCCACGGCCAACGGATTAACAGTCCGTCGCTCTGCCAACTGAGCTACCCCGGAAGGGAATGTCAGGTTATCAGCGCAGGCCCCTGCCAGCACAAAGGGTCAATCTGCCTCAAGAAAACTTCGCAAACGTTGGCTGTTATTCGGGTGCCGCAGGCGCGCCAAGGTCTTTTGCTCAATCTGGCGAATACGTTCCCTTGTGACCCCTTCTTGACGAGCCACATCATCCAAGGTTTGAGGCTCACCAGATGAGATTCCAAATCTCTTATCCAAGATGCGCCGATCTCTGTCGGGAAGGTGTTCAAGTTCGCGCGCAATTGCTGCAATGAGTTGACGCTTCTGCACAACTTCTACAGGAGAATCGCCATCGTTGTTTCCACCAAACTTGTCTCCCCAAGTGGATGAATCATCGTCTGAGCCCACAGGCTCATCAAGGCTCAAAGTGACCGAGGAAATCTGACGCAACTCTTCAATTTTGTCAATCGGGATCAAGGTGCGTTCGGCGAGTTCTGCCAACGTCGGTTCCCGCTCTAGTTCCACCGTTAAGTCGCGATCAGCTTTTGTGAGCCGATTCAACATTTCCACCACATGACTTGGCACACGAATGGTACGCCCCTGGTCAGCCATAGCTCGCATCATCGCTTGGCGAATCCACCACGTGGCATAGGTAGAGAACTTGAAACCTTTTTCCCAATCGTATTTTTCTGCTGCCCTCATTAAGCCGATGTTGCCTTCTTGAATCAAATCAAGAAGTTGCAATTCACGGCCGTCGTACTTGCGCGCAATAGAGACCACAAGACGCAAGTTGGCTGTAATGAGATGTTCAAAAGCGTTGTTTCCATCTTCAATGGATCGCCGCAGTTCGCGTCGTCGCACAGCAGAGACATCGCCAGCGGCCATCTCTTCTTTTGCCTCTTGCATAGATCGAATGGCGCGCCCAAGTTGGCGTTCTCCATCTGCGGTGAGCAGATCTACCTGACCTATTTCTTGTAGATACAGACGTACCGCGTCGCCACTATCGCTGTTGAGCGTGCGAGCACCCATGGGTTTACGCAGTGGCGGCTTTCTTTCAATAGGTCCAGAGATATCTGGTTCTACTTTTGCAATTGTGATGTTGTGTTCTTTTAGCACTGATTCGATCTGACGAATCATCTGTGCATTTAGTTCCACATTTCTAAAAACATGTGCCACCGTATTGGGGTCCACCGACCCGTCATCTGAACGGGAGGCAACCAATGTGGCCCACTCTTTGGGATCCACATCATCGTGTGGAAACGTGGAGCGGCCCATATGGCTCATTAGCCATCACCCTCGGCCAACCATTGCAGCAATTGCACAGCCACAACGGTGGATTTATCGGGTTTGGCCAGATCATCTAAGGCAAGGCGCACACTGCGCTGCATCTGGGCAGTTGCAAGATCATCATCTCCGCGGCGGCGAGGTAACTCACGTCGCACGGCGGCGGCAATCAACGAGCGAGCCTCCACATACGGGTCAGCATCTGCGCTGTACACAGCCGCCCGCTCAATGATTTCAGCACCCTCTGGGGTAGCAAGCAGTAACGCTGCATGAACTTGGCCATCAGCTTCGGCCAAAGCGCGGAACGCATCTCGAGAGGGTTCATCGGCAAAAAGTTCTTCAATCAGCCAAGGAGCAATCGCATCCCATTCGTGAATCAACAATGACAGTGCCACAAACCCTGCACCATCTGCAGCCTGGATAACCGGAGCCGCTACCGCCGTAGCGATATTGCCACCCTTGTCGGCCACTTTGACTAATTCAGATGCTGACACACCTGTGTGGCTCGCTACTTGCCCCGCATAGAGCCGTCTGACATTGGCATCTGGGTGTTCGTTGATGAGCTCCATCGCTTTGTTCGCCACGCGAGCCCGCACCTCTGGCGAGCGTAAGGGATGTGCATCGAAAAGTCGTGAAAGTCGGAATCCCAGAAACGGCACTGCCTCAGCCACGGCAGTTTCAAGAGCCTGAGGATTTTTCTGTGCTAATTCACCGGGATCTTGCCCGTCTGGGAACTGAGCAACAGAAACAGAGATGTCGTATTTACTTTCCCACGCGTAGAACTTCTCAGCTGCACCTTGACCGGCTGAGTCGGCATCAAAAGCCAGCACAATGTTGCGGGCATAACGCTTCATCAAGCGCACATGTTCTTCTGTTAACGCAGTACCACAGGTAGCCACAGCAACAGGCAAACCGCTTTTGTGAAAACCAATGACATCCGTATATCCCTCACACACGATGACACGATCCTGTTTCACTACATTTCCTTTAGCCCAATTCATTCCATACAAGGTGCGTGACTTTGTATAAATGGGGGTTTCAGAAGAGTTCTTGTATTTTGCAGGATCGGTTGAGCCAGGAAGTATGCGGCCACCAAAAGCGACAGCGGCCCCAGTTTCATCGAAAATCGGAAACATCACGCGAGCACGAAAAGAATCCTGCATGCGGCCGGCCTTGTTGACAAACCCAAGACCCGCTTCACGCAACATCTCAGCGGGTGCATCCAGTGCTCGCGAGAGCGCATCCCACTCATCAGGCGCCCAACCAATTTTGAATTGACGTGCAACATCGCCGGCAAGATCACGTGCACGAAGATATTCACGTGCAGCTCGTGCATCGGCGCTTTCCAACAAACGAGTGTGATACCAATCCACTGCCCGCTCCATGAGTTGTTGGAGATCTTTGCGATGCTTGCGTTCTCCGCTTCCCGCACCAGATGTGTAGTGCAGTTCTATGCCGAATTTGCCCGCAAGTTTCTCCACTGCCCCAATGAAATCCAAATGTTCCATGGCTTGTACAAAATTGAAGACATCACCTTTGGCGCCACAACCAAAACACATATAGCGACCGGTTTCATCATTGACATTAAATGAAGGAGTACGTTCGGAATGAAAAGGGCACAGACCTACCTGGCCGCGACCGGCGCGCCGCAGTTGTGCATATGGTGAGACCACATCGGACAATGTTGCAACAGTACGCACCTTTTGGATGTCGTCTTCCGCAATTGCCATACGCACACACTAGTGCGCCGAATCTCTTGGCCTAACAGAGAAACACAGGACTTACTTGGTCTCTGCTTTGTCTCCGCCAATAACCGCTTGGGCCGCCGACAGCCGAGCGATGGGAACGCGAAAAGGGGAACAACTCACGTAGTCCAGTCCTGCGCGATAGAAAAATGCAATTGATTCCGGGTCTCCCCCGTGTTCGCCACAAACGCCCAACTTGATCGATTTCTTTGTCTTTCGTCCGCGCTGGACGGCTATTTGCACCAACTCGCCCACGCCATCCTGATCCACGCTCTCAAATGGATTACGTGCCAATAATCCAGCCTCTAAATACAGAGGCATCATTTTGCTCTCCACATCGTCACGAGAGAATCCAAAAGTCATCTGTGTGAGGTCATTTGTGCCAAAGCTAAAAAAATCAGCAACTTGCGCCATTTCACTCGCACGAAGGGCGGCGCGCGGTGTTTCAATCATTGTGCCGATAGAGATCTTTGGGCGCTTTGACGGCCTAGCTCCTTTTTTGGCAGTCGGCATTGGGCGCGTATTTATGTCAGAGAGAACTTCTTCCACCCAACTTCGTGCAAGTGCCAATTCTTCGCGCGTGACTGTCAATGGAATCATCACTTCAACAATGGGCTGTAGACCCTTTGCCGATACTTCATCGGCTGCCTCCATAAGTGCGCGCACTTGCATGGCATATAGACCTGGTTTCACCACACCAAGTCGCACACCGCGTGTCCCCAACATGGGATTAACTTCGCTCCATTCATGAGCGGCGCTCAACAAGGTTTGCTCCTCGGGTGACAAACCAGTAGTTGCTTTTTGAATCTCGAGTTCTGAAATATCAGGAAGAAATTCATGCAAAGGCGGGTCCAATAGGCGAACAGTGACAGGCAACCCCGACATTTCCGTTAACAAAGAAACAAAATCTTCTTTCTGTGCACGTCGCAGTTCTTCAAGAGCTGCGGCTTCGGCATGTTCACTATCGGCAAGAATCATGCGTCGCACTACGGGTAAACGCTCTGGAGCCAAGAACATGTGCTCAGTTCTGCACAAACCAATACCCTCAGCGCCTAGCGCTCGAGCTTTACGTGCATCTTCAGCAGTGTCGGCATTTGTACGAACGCTAAGTTTTCCTTTGCGAATCTCATCAGCCCATTTCAAAATGGTCTCAAACTCTGCAGGTGGTGTAGAAGCAACAAGGTCGTGCTTACCCAACATCACTTCGCCAGTTGCCCCATCGAGAGCAATCCAATCACCCTCGCGCACCACATGATCATCAACGACGAACTGGTGATCTTCAATCTTGAGTGCCTCAGCACCCACAATGGCTGGGGTTCCCCATCCACGCGCAACAACTGCGGCATGACTTACTAAACCACCTCGAGCCGTGAGGACGCCTTGGGAGACCATCATTCCGTGCACATCTTCAGGACTTGTCTCGCTACGCACCAAGATCACATCTTCCCCGCGCTTTACGGCTTCTTCTGCGGCGTCAGCAGTGAAATACACACGGCCGACAGCTGCACCTGGTGATGCCCCTAGACCTTTAGTGATGGGTGGGCTCTTGTGTGCAAACTGTGGATGTAGCACCTGGTCGAGATGATCAGCGGTTATCCGCATAATCGCCTCACGACGAGAAATCTTCCATGAAGATTTCCTCGCACCTGTGGGCTTGGTCATCTCTACTGCCATCTTTAAGGCCGCAGCACCCGTACGCTTCCCCACTCGTGTTTGAAGCATCCACAACTTGCCTTGTTCAATGGTGAACTCGGTGTCACACATGTCGGTGTAATGCCGCTCTAGACGCACGAAGATGGCCATGAGTTCATCGTGAATAGCGGGAAATTCTTGTTTCAACGCATCGAGATCTTGCGTGTTGCGAATACCAGCGACAACATCTTCTCCCTGTGCATTGACCAGAAAGTCGCCATATGGAATAGCCACACCTGTTGCTGCGTTACGCGTAAAACCCACCCCGGTTCCAGAATTCTCATCACGATTACCAAACACCATGGCTTGCACATTGACAGCAGTGCCTAATTCGTGACTGATTTTCTCACGCACTCGATATGCAATGGCACGTGGCCCATTCCATGAACGAAATACAGCTTCTACCGCTCCACGAAGTTGCTTCATGGGGTCTTGAGGGAATGGCTTTCCCGTGTGAGACGCAACGGCGTCTTTATACATCACGCACAATTCTTGAAGTGCGGCCGATGAAATTTCGGCGTCGGTACGCACCCCCTCTGCGGTACGCAGGCGTTCCAGTGCATGATCGAACACTTCCCCGTCAACCCCCAGCACAATGCGGCCGTACATCGAGATAAAACGACGATAAGAGTCGTAAGCAAATCTTTCATTGTGAGTGGACTCGGCAAGACCTTTGACGCTCTTGTCATTTAGTCCAAGATTTAGAACGGTGTCCATCATTCCCGGCATAGAAAATTTCGCACCTGAGCGCACGGAGACCAATAACGGATCACGAGCATCACCCAATGTTCGGCCCATCTTTTGTTCCAAGGCTGCAACATGGCGAGTGATTTCTTCATTCAATTCTTTCGGCCAACCCTTGTACATATAGGCGCGACAAGCATCGGTAGTGATGGTGAAACCATGCGGCACAGGCAAGCCCAATACCGACATCATTTCGGCAAGGTTGGCGCCTTTGCCGCCCAGGAGATCTTTGTACTCCATAGGAGAACGGCGATGCTTGTGATCAAAGGCGTAGACGAAAGGCACGAGCGCAGTCTATGAAGATGTTTACCTACACTGCATACACTGCACCTATGGCACTTTTCGATAACACCCCTTCGAAAAATACGGTGTCGCTATTGGGTTTCCCGACACGGGTGCGACCTGGGTTCTTGATCTTTCTTGCCATTTTGACGTTCCTGTATCCCTTCCCTCTAGGAATATGGATCGCGCTTACGGTGGCAGTGTTCACCGTTATTCACGAACTCGGTCATGCATTGGCTGCCCGACGTGCGGGGTGCAGTGCTTCCATCTCGCTTGACTTCATGGTGGCGTATGCGTCGTATGAGAGCGACATGCCGCTCCCGTGGACACAACGAATTCGCATTGCACTTGCTGGCCCGTTATTGCAGATGTCGGTCGCCGTAGGGATGCTCGTCGCCTTAGGTGTCAACCCCTTCGTTCGAGCTGACATCGTGCAAAGTGACATGACCATTGCTCTGTGGTGGGCTGGTTTTGCATTAGGTGCATTGAATCTCATTCCACTTCTTCCTCTCGACGGTGGAGCTGTTGTTGCCGCAATCGCTGAAAGAGTTTCCCCACGCAAGGGAAGAGAGTTCATCTTGCGCGCCAGTATCGCTCTCACTGCGTTTTTTGCAGCAGCAAGTGCGATCAGCGGTCTCGTTGGGCTTCTTCCGTTGTTTATATTTATGTTGTTGATGCAATGGCAATCACTTGCCGTGCCCCGACGTATCCAACAACTTGTTGCTGACCCGCATTTTTCATCGGGTGGGAATCTCGAAGTCGATGGTGCAATCATCGCTGCACTCACTGATCAAGGCGAACATCACAAAGCACTTCTCTACGCACATCGCGCATATCAGCAGTGTCCTGCTTTTGGTACTGCCGTCTCCGCTGCGCGATCTAGCCTTGCTCTTGGCGATACAGCATCATGTATCTCATGGCTTCAGGCCGCACATGATTCACGGTTACATACCGACAATGTGCAGCAAGTTGTATCTGGGTCAGTTGTTTTCCAACAGATACAACATCTGCCAGGAGTCTCACCCGAGTGGTTCACCCACAGTTGACTGGCGACTACAACGACCCAAGGCACGAGTAAAGCCAATAGATGTGATTGTTCCGACATCTTTGCCATCTTCTTGAAGTCGACTTCCCACCCCAACACCTTCTCGAGCGACACTACGCACAACTACTGGCGCAGATGTGCCTCGAGAGTCCATGCGCTCGACAAGTTCTTGTCCTGGGTAACAGCCTTTGGTGAAGCTCACAGATGTTGCAACAACACCTGTGGTTGCAGGAATATCTCCCACCAATACATCTGTGCCTAATTGAGGCCAGTGCGCATCCACACGAAACATGTCGATATGTTCAGGTTCGGTTGTGTCACCCGCCATTGGCAGATCATCACCAACACCCACAACATCAACACCTTGAGTTGGTAGCCAGTAAGCAAGTGCTGTGCAATGGTGCGGGAATGAAAGATGTTCTACACCTTCGCCACGAAAAGCACGCACAGACCAGTGAGTGAGTTCCAAAGCCACATCTGAACGCAAAATAAATCTCTTTAAACGGTCAATCAGTGACTGTCCAAAACTTTTCTCGACATCCAACGTGTACACGGTTTCTTCATGGCGGATCACGCGCACTATTGCCACAAGATGTCCAGTGGGCTCAAGAAGCAGACTATGCACAGATGAACCCACTTGAAGGTCGATGACATCTTGTGCAAGTTGGGAATGAAGAAACGCACCAGCATCTCTTCCCCGCACAGCTACTACATCGCGTGCAATATCAGCCCACACCAATGCACTCATGCTTGGGTTCCTGCAGAACGTCGGCGCACCGTCATTCTTCGTGCCGCAGGCACAGTGGCAAGCAAAGCGCGTGCTTTGTTGTGGCACTCAAGATCTTCATCGCTTGGATCACTATCGGCCACAATGCCAGCACCTGCTTGCAGGCTCGCCCCGAAGGGGCCTACAAACATGGTGCGAATAGCTATTGCAGTGTCGAGGTTCCCCGAAAAATCCACATATCCCACAACTCCTGCATACGGACCACGTTTCACTGGCTCTAGAGCATCAATGATCTCCATCGCACGCACCTTGGGTGCTCCACTTACTGTTCCTGCAGGCAACGTTGCACGCAACACATCAATGGGTCCGAGCCCCTCGCGCAAATCACCAGAGACTTGCGATGTGAGGTGCATCACATGGCTATAACGCTCAAGCGACATCAACTCATCCATCGTGACTGTTCCATAGCGTGCCACTCGACCCACGTCATTGCGTGCCAAGTCGACCAGCATCACATGTTCTGCAATCTCTTTAGGATTCTCTCGGAGTTCCGCCGCTAAACGCCGATCATGTTCATCTGTCGTCCCCCGTTTGCGGGTGCCGGCAATGGGGCGCGAAATGACTTTGCCGTTGATGAGTTGCACCATTGGCTCAGGAGACCCACCCACAATGGTTAAATCTGGTTGCTTCACGTAGTACATATACGGACTTGGGTTCACTTGACGCAAGACGCGATAGACATCGAAGGGGTCGGCATCTAATTGAATATCAAAGCGTTGTGAGAGAACTACTTGAAAGATGTCTCCGGCAACAATGTGTTCTTTAGCTACTTGGACAGCGCGCTGATAGGCACCGTTTGGCATAGAGGACACTGTCTCGGGAAGTTCTTCACCGGGTTCAGGTGGTTCAACTGCCACATAAGCCAAGGGCCGTGAGAGGTCTGCAACAGATGTATGTACTCGCTCCACAGCTTCGTGATAGGCGCGCACGATTTCTTCGTCGCTTAATCCTGCAACAGGCACACTTTCCAATAGATACACACGTTGACGCCAGTGATCAAAAGCGGCAAGAGATCCAATCACACTGATTGAGGCATCGGGAACTCCGCGATCATCAGTGGCAGGATTAGGCAAGTGTTCAATCTCGCGCACAACGTCGTAACCCAAATGACCCATCAGTCCACCTTGTAATGGTGGTAGATCAGGAAAGATCGGTGCACGATAAATACGCAACAACTCTTCCATCGCCACCAAGATTCCTTGATCCAATGGGACAGAGGGCGGGATGTAACCAGTGGTGGTCAACATGCCGTTTCGAAGTGTCAACGTTGCACGAGGTTCACGACCCACAAATGAATAACGACTCCAGCGTTCTCCATGTTCTACAGATTCAAGAAGAAAGCCATTTCCTTCCCCCACCAACTTGATATAAGCAGCAACAGGAGTTTCAAGATCTGCAAGCACTTGTGTCCATACTGGAATCACGGTGTAATCACGAGAGAGAGCTATGAACTCCTCTAGCGAAGGCGTCACCAATGTTGCAGAGGTCATGACTCGCTTCCGAATGCTCGATAAAAACAAGAAAACTCGCCGGTGTGGCAGGCGCCTTTGCCCTCTTGCTCCACAATAAAGAGCAAAGTATCTGCATCACAGTCATAAAAGGCATTACGTACAAACTGGCGATCTCCACTGGTGTCACCTTTTCGCCATAATTCTTGGCGGCTACGGCTCCAGTAGACCATGCGGCCTTCACGAAATGTCATTGACAATGACTCGGTATTCATCCATGCCATCATCAAAATTTCTTTCGTTGCCGCACATTGCGCAATGACCGGCACTAATCCGTCGCTGTTGTACTTCACTGCATCAAGTTGATCTTGAGTAGGAACAATCACCCGGCCTTGTAGTTCTGATGACATTAGATATACAGCCCTGTTCCTACTTCAATACGAGAGGCGGCCACAGCATGAATGTCTCGTTCACGCAACATGATGTAGTCAATGCCTTGCACTTCAACTTCGTATCGATCATCGGGACTAAACAGCACTTGATCGCCCACTTCGGCAGCTCTTACGTTTGCCCCTTGGGCCACAACTTCAGCCCACACAAGACGTTTACTAATTTGTGCCGTGGCGGGGATAAGTATTCCCCCCGACGAACGGCGCTCACCTTCGCTTTGCGGTATGCGCACTAAAAGACGATCATTGAGCATCTGAATAGGGAGTTTTTGGTCGTCATCACTCACGGTAAGCACGGTACCGTCTTTGAGCGTGCAAGAAGAAACTGTTTTGCTTGAGACCTTGGATGGAGTCACTATCGAGGCAGGAATTGTTCGCTGTGACGCCCGCGAACCATTGGCCACGGTGATTATTGGCCACCCCCACCCCCTCTATGGGGGTGATCGCTCGAGTCATGTTGTCCGGGCATTGCAACAAGCCGCGTGGGATTTCCAATGCCACTCCATCGCCGTGAATTTTCGGGGCGTGGGCTATTCAGGTGGTGAACATGACAATGGTGACTCTGAGCGACTTGACTTGGTTGCCGCTTGTGAATTGGCCGACATGATGGAAGTTGATGCCAACATCATCATGGCTGGTTACTCATTTGGTGCTGTGGTGGCACTAAATGTCACTCATCCGTTGATTAGTGCTTGGATAGGTATTGCACCACCTGTTCCACTGATGACCTCTACACCCACAGCATCGTCACATCATCGACCAAAATATCTTTTCGCTCCCGAACATGACCAATACTCCACCGCACAACAACTGCGCGCACATGTCTCTTCTTGGACATCAACTTTGGTCACTGAAATACCGGGGGTAGACCATTTCATTGCGGTGGGTGCCAAAGATATTGCCCGCAATGCCCTCACCGCGGCGCTACATCTCTAGTTCTGAGTGTGATCTCTAGCGATGAGCAGGTCGCACACGAATGCCGCGTGCAGACATCACTTCTTTAGCTTGGGCCACTGTGTGCTCACCGAAGTGAAAGATTGACGCAGCAAGAACTCCCGTGGCCCCGCCATGGAGAACCCCGTCGGCAAGGTGATCTAGGGTGCCCACTCCGCCACTTGCAATCACAGGAACATTGACTGCACTTGTCACTGCGCGTGTCAATTGCACATCAAACCCATCGCGCGTTCCATCGCGGTCCATTGATGTCAGCAAAATTTCTCCTGCCCCCAGCGATACTGCACGTTGCGCCCAAGCAACTGCGTTGAGATCTGTGCGAGTCCTTCCACCATGGAGATACACCAGCCACGATGAAGTGTCGTTATCCCATTTGGCATCAATGGCACACACTGCGCACTGTGTACCAAATTCAGCAGCAATATCGCTTATTACCTGTGGATTTTCTACCGCTGCTGTGTTGACGCTTACCTTGTCGGCACCTGCACGCAACATTGCACGTGCATGATCAACGGTTCGTATGCCTCCGCCTACGGTGAATGGAATAAAGACTTCCTCGGCCACACGCGATACAACGTCAATCATCGTGTTGCGCTTATCTGACGATGCGGTGATGTCCAAGAACACCAATTCATCGGCTCCTTGAGCGTCATAGCGAGCTGCAAGTTCCACCGGGTCTCCTGCATCGCGCAGACCCACAAAGTTCACTCCTTTAACGACGCGACCTTCGGTCACATCAAGACAAGGAATGACGCGCGCCACTACATCTGGGTTCATGACAAGACCTGCACTGCTTCGGCAACGGTGAATCGATTTTCATAAATGGCTTTGCCCACAATCACGCCATCGAGTTGTAATAGTGAGGCGAGTTCGCGAACGTGTGAGATATCTCCCACTCCTCCACTTGCAATCACTGGGATTTTCGTGAGAGAAATTGCCCGAGCAAGACCTTCAACGTCCGGACCAGTCAACATTCCATCGCGCGAGATGTCGGTAATCACAAAAGCTGATGCACGGGGAAATTGATTCAAGAGCTCATCGACATGTACGCCAGACGATTGCGTCCATCCATGGGTAGCTGCTACTCCATTGCGATGATCAAGCCCCACTGCAACATCTATCTCATCGGCCACGTCGCTCACCAACGACGGTTGTGCGACTGCAGCTGACCCCATCACCACACGGCTCACGCCAGTCTTATGGAGGGCGAGTGCGTCAGCGACAGAACGCACACCTCCGCCTACTTGTACGCGAGCAGCCCCCGCCAGTGACTGCACCACGTGAGCGATCACCGGTCGATTAATTGGTTCACCACTCTTGGCTGCATCAAGGTCAACAATGTGCACCCATGTGGCTCCTTGTTCCACAAACGACTGCGCAACAAGTGCAGGGTCATCGCCATAGACAGTGCTCTCGTCATAGTCACCTTGACGCAAACGCACCACTTTGCCACCAAGTAGATCAATTGCTGGATACAGATTCATGCTCGAGCCCACTCAACAAAGTTTGCGAGCAGCTGTAATCCATCGTGAGCAGATTTTTCAGGATGGCACTGAGTTGCAAACACATTATTTCGACGAAATGCCACATTGAGCGTGTCTCCGTAATGCACCGTGGCCACAGTGTCGTTGCCGTGCGTGGGCACTCCATGAAAAGAATGGACAAAGTACATCCATGGATCACTTCCTAGACCCTTAAACATTGGATCATTGTGAACAATGTGTAATTGATTCCATTGCATTTGTGGACGTTGCACAGTCTCAGGAATCCATTGCACTGTCCCTGGGATAATTCCTAAGCCTTTTGCCGAAGGGTCTTCCTCACTGGCATCAAACAACATCTGCATTCCTACACAAATTCCAAGAAATGGAACTCCTGCATCTACTGCTTTGTGCACTGCAGATTCCAGATCTGCCTCACGCAAGGCATCCATGCATGCACCAAATGCTCCTACGCCTGGCAACACCACGGCATCGGCATTTTCTATCTCAGCATGGTCACTTGTGAGAACGGCATTGGCGCCCACCTTTTGTAACGCCTTTTGCGCAGAACGAAGGTTGCCAATCCCATAGTCAAGAACTGCCACCTTGGGCGCTGTGGTCACGCAAGAACACCTTTAGTCGAGGGAACCCCCGATGACTCAACTCGTACGGCATCGCGAAGACAGCGCGCAAGACCTTTAAATGCAGCTTCAATAATGTGGTGTACATTGCGACCGGTTTTGAGATTGACATGCAGTGTGATTGCAGCAGATGTAGCTAAAGAAGAAATCGCATGCTCTGCAAGCGACGGATCAAACGCAGGATTTCCCAAGGGCAAACACTCAGGAAGGTCTACATTCCATTCCACAAAAGGACGACCACTCAAGTCCAGAGCAATCTCCACCAGTGCTTCATCTAACGGGTAGAGACCGCTCGCAAAACGACGCACACCTGCTTTGTCGCCGAGTGCCATCTTGATGGCCTCGCCGACAACAATGGCCACATCTTCCACGGTGTGATGGGTGTCGATATGCAAGTCACCTTCAGCAGCAATCGTGAGGTCAAATCCACCATGGCGCGCAAGTTGTTCCAACATGTGGTCGTAAAACGGAATCCCGGTTGAAATCGATGACTTGCCTGAGCCATCAAGATTGATGGACACATCAATAGAGGTCTCTTTGGTGTTACGGGTGATCTGGGCGGTTCGTGCCATCTCTCTATTCTCGCCGTTTCTTAGGCGAACACACGCCTTATTTTGCAGCCAACGGCAAAAATGTGGGGCTCGTTAGCCCACAAGGCCATCTATGGCATCAAGAAACAGTGAGTTTTCTTCCTCAGTTCCTACCGTGACCCGCAAGCACCGGTCCAAACCAGGCCACGAGCCACAATCCCTCACCAAGATGCCTCGCTCCAGCAATTGTTGCCACAGCGTTGGCGTGGATTCTTTTTCGGGTCTGAACAACACAAAATTGGCTCCACTTGGCCACACGGTCATGCCTGCTGCCTGCAGTCGTTGTTCAATGCGACGTCGCTGCACGGTAATAGTGGTGACTCTTTGTTGCATCTCATCTACATAAGACAAAGCCGCCACTGTTGCAGCTTGCTTGAAAGCATCAAGGTGATACGGCAACGCAGCAATGGCGAGTTTCTCAATCATCCAACGTGGGCCCACCGCATAGCCCACGCGAAGTCCCGCAAGTGACAAGGTCTTTGAAAATGTCCTTGTGACAATCAATCGTTGCGACTCATCGACCATGTCCATTGCAGACCAATCAGCAAACTCTGCGTATGCCTCATCAACCACCACGATGCCATTCGTTGTACGCAAGAGGTGTTCAAGATTTTCACGCGGCTCAATTACTCCAGTGGGGTTATTGGGATTCGTCAAAAAGGTCACTGCAATATCTTGTGAGCCCGTGACACGTGAAATCTCATCAGTAGCCACAATAAAATCATCACCACGAGTACCGACGACAACTTGTGCACCTGTGACTCGTGCGATCTGGCCATACATCTGATAGGTCGGTTCAAACACGGCAACTTTTCGGCCATGTCCGCCATAGGTCAACAAAATTGTCTGCAGCACCTCGTTGGATCCATTAGCAACAAAGACATTCTCTGGGGCAACACCATGTCGTTGCGCTATAACTTCTCGCAGTTGTGTTGCTGTGCGATCTGGATAGCGATTCCATGACACGTGTCGTGCAATCTCATCTAATGAGTTCACCCATTGTTGTGGCGGTGGAAAAGGTGACTCGTTGGTATTCAGACGCACGGGAACATCTACTTGAGGTGAGTGATATCCCTCCATCTCCCGAATGGCATCGCGAGGCTCAAACATGCTCATGCAACACACCAAGTCCACATATGTTCTAACGGGCCAATTTTTCGGCGCGCGTCAATAGACGCTCTGCTGACACAAGGGCTCTTTCGGCTTCATACATTGCACTCACGAGGTCTTCATGATTTGGCCCAATGTTTTCCACCAAGCCAGCAATTCGCATGCGATATCTGTTGACCGCATCCACTGCGGCTCCTAATTCTGCGCGAATGCTCTCATTCATCACGCCCACGCTACTTGTTAGAGGTGGTCTACTTGGATTTGTTTTTTGTAGGCAACGAAGAAGACGGGCAAATGTCTTCTAATTCGCAGATATCACAGCGTGGCTTGCGTGCATCACACACCCGACGGCCATGAAGAATCAGTCTCAGACTGAATCGTCCCCACTCGGGCGGCGGCAAAAACGCATTGAGAACCTTTTCCACTTTGACGGGATCGTCTTCAGTGGTGAGGCCTAATCTTCGAGACAAACGCCCCACATGGGTGTCCACCGCAAGGCCTGGCAAATCAAACACCACGCTTCGCAATACATTGCCTGTTTTACGACCCACCCCAGGCAAGGTGACCAGGTCTTCTAGTTCATGAGGAATTTCGCCATCGAAACGTTCCATCACCGCGCGCGCCATACCAATCAGATTCTTGGCTTTGCTTTGATAAAAGCCCGTGGAACGCACAATCTGTTCCACATCGACGGGGTGGGCATCGGCAAGATCTTGTGGAGTGGGATACTTAGCAAACAATGCTGGGGTCACCATGTTGACACGCACATCTGTGCATTGAGCAGACAGGATTGTTGCTGCCAACAACTCATAGGGGTTGGAGTGTGTCAATTCGCATTCAGCACCGGGATACAACTGAGCCAATCGAGATGCCACTTCTTTGGCTCGGCCTGCTGGTGTTCTCGGCTTTCCCATAGACACGAAGGTACCCTGAAGTGATGCGTTCTCTTGAAATTAGGCGACAGATGAACGCAGCCAGTCTCCAAGATGTCTCTGCCTTGATAGAAGACGCCTGGCGCGCCGATGGCACCCGCCCTCTCAATGACCACCTTTGGCTCGACCTGCGAGATGGCGGACGTGCAGGTTTTGCAGGCATCATTGCCCGCGAAGAAGGCCGTTCTCACATCGTGGGTTATTGCCAGGTATCGCGCGGAAACGAATCATGGGGACTTGACCTCATCGTGCACCCCCATTATCGATACGACTCATTAGAGATTGCTCCAGAGATGATGACCACCGCTTTAGACATCGTGGCCACAGAAGGAGGAGGCCATGTGCATTGGTGGGTCTTTGAACCAAGTCGTGCGCATAAACAAATAGCCGAAGCAGTCGGCCTGCATGCAGGTCGTCGATTGTTACAAATGCGCCGACAGCTTCCCCTTGAACCAGAGGTGATGGCCGAGATTGCAGACTTTCCCACTGAGCCGTTTCACATAGGACGTGATGAACAGCAATGGCTAGATCTCAACAACGCAGCCTTTGCCCAACACCCTGAACAAGGGGGCTGGACTATGGACACATTGACATCACGAATGCAACAAGAATGGTTTGATGCATCAGGATTTCGTGTGCATTGGCGTGATCAGATGATGGCCAGTTTTTGTTGGACCAAAATGCACCATGAGAACAATTCAATGATGGGCGAGATCTATGTCATTGCTGTTCAACCCGAGTTGGGTGGCCAAGGAATTGGTCGCAAAACAGCAATAGCTGGACTTGTAGCAGCGTCTCACAAAGGCGCCAAAGAAGCAATGTTGTTCGTAGATGCAGATAATGCATCCGGGGTTGCTATGTATAACTCGCTTGGATTTACCGTCCATCACGAAGAACATTCATTTGTCGGCAACATCGCCGCCGAAAAGGTCACCTCATGAAAACGCTCTATGACCCCACCCGCGAAGAACTCAATGAAATTCTCAGTGGTGAACCCCGCTATCGCATCGATCAATTATGGACTGGTCTCTACCAACAGTTTCAGACCCCCCATGACATCTCCACTTTGCCCGCCGCACTACGCACCCGATTAGCCGAGACACTCCCCGCGTCGCTTATTGAAATCAAACGTGTGAGCACCGACAACGAAGACACCATTAAATTTCTTTGGCATCTTGTCGAGGGAAACTACCCCATTGAGACCGTCTTGATGTTTTATCGCGATCGAGCAACGGTGTGTGTCAGCACTCAAGCAGGTTGTGCAATGGGATGTGGATTTTGCGCCACCGGACAAGCAGGATTTCATCGTCATCTCAGTGTGGGTGAAATTGTTGAACAAGTCATCCGGTCAGCCCATGAGGCCCAGACAAGAGGCCGCCGCATTGACAACATTGTGTTCATGGGCATGGGTGAGCCATTAGCCAACGAACCTGCCGTATGGGGTGCTGTGGAACGCATTCATGGAGACATCGGTATCTCAGCGAGACACATCACTGTGTCCACCGTGGGCATCATCCCGGGCATTCGCACCCTTGCCACGCGTCCATTACCCGTCAACCTTGCAGTGTCGCTTCATGCAGCACGCGATGACTTGCGCAACGAACTTGTCCCCATCAACACTCGATATCCCCTCGCCGATCTCATTGCCGCATGTCAGGATTACTTGGCAGCCAAACGTCGCAGGGTCACGTTTGAGTGGGCCCTTATTGACAAAGTGAATGACACCGATAGAGATGCGCACGAACTTGCTGAACTGTGCTTGCAACTCAGTCCATCGGCACACGTGAATCTCATTCCGTTAAACCCCACGCCAGGTTGGCCCACTGTGGGAAGTTCTCCCGCACGCGTTGCCGCCTTTGAGCAATTGCTTCGACGACTTGGAGTCAATGCCACCACTCGTCAAAACCGCGGAACCGATATCGCTGCTGCTTGTGGCCAACTAGCCGCCGGGCAGCCCGTTGCTATCACGTCAAAAACGCGACAAAAATCTCAGTAGAGATATTTGGGATTAGCTACGGCCACTTTGTCTTCCACGACGGGTCGCAGTTTTTGCAACATTTCCAACAAATTGTCGTCATAGAAACCTGCGCGAATTTTATCTACAAGTTCTTGTTCACTTACTACTTCGAGACCTGAAAGAAACTCGTCATGTCGAGCATTCACCTCGAGTGCTGTGCTGTTCTCGCGTCGCACAATTTCAATAATGTTGGCAGCTACTCGAGCATGAAACGCAATACGCGCATCACTTGATTGAGCAACATCGCGTTCCAACCATTCTCGTACGGATTCCAAAAGCTCATCAACATTGGGGCGATCATGTGGCGATGTCATCGCGGCACCTCTTCCAAGAGACGAATCAGGTCATATTCGTTTTCACACACTCGTCGACCGATGGCTGCCAACTCGTGGCTACGAGAAACCCCAGACAAGTGCGTGTTGGCTTGCACAATGCACATGATGCCCCATTTCAGAGTCGCCAAAATCTCCCACCAACGCACCACTTCACGATCTGGGCGCACCCCAGATACACGTGCATAGGAATCAAATAACTCCTCATAACTGCCTAGACCAGCCACGGGGTGTGCACCACCAAAACGCCATGCCCGCACACACAACCATCCAAGATCTTCCATGGGGTCACCAAGATGAGCAAGTTCCCAATCGAGAATGGCTTCTAATCCTTGTGTGCCCACCACTACATTTCCGAGCCGAAAATCTCCATGCACAAGCGCAGTTGCAGTGCGGGCAGGTCGGTTTTTATCCAACCATCGAAACGCAATGTCACACACTGGGTGTGGTTCGC
>JAUMDU010000014.1:0-10321 GCA_032121425.1 Ilumatobacteraceae bacterium
GTAAAACCCATTCCTGTGCGTGCTATTGCAGCAAGAGTCTCACTCCAACGAATGAGATCTCTTGTGAATTCTTGTGGTTCAGATTCGCTCACGTGAGACACCCTAGTTGTTCAACACATCTATGTGTTCACAACTTCAACGAGAAGTCACCGCATGCAAAACTGCGCGAGAAATCTCTTGTTGATATGACACATCTGTGATTCGACCACCACTAGGAGTAGAGACATAGAACGAGTCCACCACTTCGTTTCCTAGTGTTAATACCCGTGCATGGCGAATATCGAGACCAAGATCTGCAATTGCTTTCGTAATGGAATACAAGATTCCCACAGCATCTGGTGCACGCACCTCGAGAAAAGTTGCATTCGATGACGCCGTGTCATCAAAACGAACTGTGGGTTGGGAGGGGGCTTGTGCAGATGTTGCACGACGTGGCCGATACGTTGCCGCCCTGTCTGCAAGTCGTGAGTCAAGGGCAAGTCGACCAGACAATGCTTTTTCCAAATTCTCCACCACTGGAGTCCAGTTAATGCCAGTAGGCGGCGGGACCACACGAAATTGCGACGCTGCCATACCTTGTTCATCTGAATGGGCTTCGGCACCCAACACATCGAGTCCACTCAATGACAACACCCCGGCAACCTTGCTAAATGTTCCAGGGGCATCAGGGCTCACCACAGTGATGCGATCCACCTCGGGACGAATGGAGATACCGCCAGCGCCCATGAGTTCCAGCACGGTTGCATCTGGGAAGAGCCGCCACATCACTTCTTGCACATCGCCGCCGCCTAGCACGTGTCGCACGCGTGCTACTAGCACCTTGATGAGCTCAGCCTTCCAATCACTCCACGCCGATGGACCTGTTGCTTTCGAATCAGCTTCGGTCAGCGGATGCAACAAGTCGAGCACGAGTGCACTCTTGACTTTTTCGGCAACCATGGTGATTGTTGCATCATCAGACAAATCACGTCGTGTTGCCGTGTCTGCAAGCAATAAATGATTATCGATGAGTGCAGAGATAACACTTTGATCAGCATCTGAAAGACCCATACGCGGACCAATAGTTGCAAAGAGTTCTACGCCCACTTCGGTATGGTCTCCTGGATACCCCTTACCCAAATCATGAAACAATGCACCAAGCACCAACAGGTCTGGTCGCGGGACACCATCGGAAAGTTCTGCAGCGTTTGCAATTGTTTGCCACAAGTGGCGGTCCACCGTGTAGCGATGAAATGCATTGCGTTGAGGCTTACTGCGCACAGGCGCCCATTCGGGCAAGACGCGAATGAGCAAATTGCGTTGGTCTAAGGATTCCAACACAGGAATTGCTTTGGGGCCCTCCAATAACAACGCCACCAGATCATCACTTGCTCCAGCAGGCCATGGGTCTGGCCATAGCGGACAATGTTCGGCTAAACGATCAAGTGATCCGCGATCGATTCTGGCTTCAAGACGTGCCGCGGCAGTTGCCACACGAAGTAACAATGTGGGGTCCTGTGAGATGTCGACATTGTCATCGAGATGTATTTCCCCGTTAATGACATGCACCCCTGGCGCAATGGGTTGGGGTTGTGGAGAACTGTGAGCAGGAGGGTCTAGACGTGCCCATACCTCGTCGGCAATCCATGCCACCCGCCGACCCACAGATGCAATCGCGGCCATCAATTCATCATCAGATGAATACCCGGCCAGTTCGGCAACTGCACGTTGATCTTCAAGGCGTAAAACATCAACGGGCTTACCTACATGTCGATGAAGTGCGACACGCACGTTGAGGAGGACCTCATTGCAATTGCGTAAGTCATCCTCATCGCCTGGAAGAAGATCAAGGCCTGCTCTCACTGCCCAATGCAAAGTATGAATATCGCGCAACCCACCAAGCCCCTCTTTAATGTTGGGCTCCAACAAAAATGCAACTTCTCCAGCTTGTGTGTGACGTTCCTTCACGCGCCCATGCAGTTCAATCAGCCACTGACGCCCTCTTGATTGCCAGCTCTTTGCTGCTTCCTCAATCACTTTGTTGCCCAGGTTGTGATTACCCGCAATCACACGTGCAGTGACGAGAGATGTTGCTGTATCCAAATCTGTCCCACACAACTTCACAGTCTCTTTTGGCGTGCGCACTGCATGTCCCAACTTCAACCCTGCATCCCAAATGGGATACCACAAACGAGAAGCAATGTCGCCAATGTTCTTTACTGAGTCATGCACTAACACAACATCAAGATCACTTTGTGGTGCTAACTCACGGCGACCATAACCACCCACTGCAATAAGAACTATGTCACCAGATTTTTTCTCGTCCGCTACTGCTTCGTTGAATAAAGCACTGAGCCATTCGTCTGTTACGTCGGAAAGTATTTGACACCCGTTTAGTCCACGAACTGAAAAATCGTTGATGACATCGTTGCGATTCAACATCAGATGTCCTTGCCTTCGGCGCGTCGACGTTGAATCACGGTGGCCGCCTTCCACGCGCCCCAGGTAATTCCTACCTCGTGTACTTCTTCGGAGAGGTCGCGCCATGTAAGTGGACCAATTGCATACACATCATCGGGTAATGCCGACTTATCGAATTCGTCGCGGTGTACCGGAGGAATTTGTGCTTCTTGCAGCACTGCAGTTGCAAAAGAAGTTGAGCGACGCAAGATATGCAATGGGTTAGAGCGTTGTGTATCTACATCTTGAATTAGCAACTGACGCAAGTGATCCCTCACAAAATCTTGTGTCTGTTGTGCAATATGAGAAATATGAGTAAGAGCTACGTCTTTGTCTCCCGAAGAAGCCACCTGCACAATCTCGTGAATGCGTCGAGACATCCATATGGGAACAGCCTCCATCACCACATCAAAGAGAGCCTGTGAATAAGGCTCTAATTGTGGAGTGTTCACACCAGATCCCATAGATGTCTTGGAGTGTATGGAGTGTCAAAACCCCCTGACCACCATGTAACAAAGTCGCAACAAAAAAGTGAACGCAGTTGATTATTAGGCTCAATCTGGGGAATCAGTACAGTGTGGGTCTGTGCAACTGGAGGCCCCATGACATTTGAACCCACAACCCCACAGGGCTTTCCTGGCCGCATTGGTCGCACTCTCGCTGACTCCACGCCCTACTGGCCCACCCATGGCGCCACCGCGGATAAGCCAAACATTCTCCTGGTGTTACTTGACGATGTGGGCTTTTCCGACTTTGGTTGTTATGGCTCAGAAGTGGCCACCCCGACCATCGATGCAATTGCACAACGAGGGCTTCGCTTCTCTGGCTTTCACACCACTGCGATGTGTTCCACAACCCGCTCTGCACTTCTCACGGGTCGCAACCATCACTCCGTAGGTGTGGGTTGCCTTGCCAACTTTGATAGCGGTTATCCCGGATACCGCGGAAAGATTGCACACGAGGCAGGAACAATTGCAGAGATGTTGCGACCACATGGGTACCGCAACTACATGATCGGTAAATGGCACGTCACCCCACTCACAGAAACAGGTCCTACTGGCCCCTTCGATGGTTGGCCACTTGCCCGAGGATTTGACCGCTTCTACGGATTCCTTGATGCCGAAACAGATCAGTACAGTCCCGAAGTAGTGCGCGACAACACTCACGTCACCGCTCCTGGAAAGTTTGAAACCGGTTATCACCTCACAGAAGATCTTGTCGACAACGCCATCACACTTTTGGCTGACCACACAGCTGGTGCACCGCATTTACCGTGGATGATGTTGCTTGCACCTGGCGCATGTCATGCTCCACATCAAGCACCAAAAGAACTCATTGATAAATGCGAAAAGTATTTTGCTGATGGTTGGGATGCGGTGCGTGAGCGTCGCCTGCAACGACAAATTGAATTAGGGATAGTGCCCAAGGGAACACAACTCCCACCACGCAATGAAAATGTGGAGCCTTGGACGAATCACTCACCCGATGAACAGCGACTGTTTGTGCGCCTCATGGCGGCCTATGCAGCGATGTTGGAACACTTTGATACTCATCTTGCTCGCGTGATTGCACAACTCGATGCCTCAGGCCAACTCGATAACACCGTCATTATGGTGATGAGTGATAACGGCGCAAGCCAAGAAGGTGGACCACAGGGATTTATCAATGCGATGGGTCCGTTCAATCTTGTGGCAGAACCCATGGAGGAGAAAATCTCACGCATCGATGACATTGGTGGCCCCGATTCTCACAGCAACTTCCCTTGGGGTTGGGCGATGGCGGCCAACACACCGCTTAAGCGCTACAAACAGAACACACACTCCGGAGGTATTCGTGATCCTTTCGTTCTTGCATGGCCTGGAGTGGTTCCCGATGCCGGTGCACTACGACATAACTTCTGCCATGTTGTTGACATTGCACCTACTTTGGTGGACATGTTGGGCCTAGAGGTTCCTTCGGTGATTAACGGAATTGCACAAATGCCCATCGAAGGCGAATCATTTGCACCAGTCATCTCTTCTCCTACTGCACAAGTGGCACGCGGGCCTCAATATTTTGAAATGTTTGGTCACCGTGGAATTTGGATGGATGGTTGGAAAGCTGTTGCTTTTCACAAACCATTCACCACTTTTGAAGAAGATACTTGGGAGCTCTACAACCTTTCAGAGGATTTCAATGAGTGCCATGACCTTGCTACTACACATTCCGATCGTCTTGCCACGATGATTGATACATGGTGGGAAGAAGCCGATAAATACAAAGTTCTCCCATTAGATGATCGCTTTGCATTGAGGTTTGCCGAGAATGCAGAACGACATACTGGTGAACGTACGAACTACACCTTCTGGCGCGGCATGGGACATCTTCCCTCAGACGTTGCACCTGATCTTCGCAGTCGTTCCTACAACATCGCTGCCCACATCACTGTTCCACAGGATGGTTGCGAAGGAGTATTGATCTCGCACGGAGATCTCACCAGTGGTTACAGCTTGTTTGTTCGTGATGGTTTCCTCGAACACGACCTCAATATCGGTGGCTCACATCAGATGTTGAAATCTGATCGTCGCATCACGCCAGGTGATCACGTGGTCGGTGTGCACATGAAACGCAACGGCAATGAAGGCACCCTTTCAATGTTTATTGACAATGAGATCGTAGGCACAATGACTACCAGCAGTATTTTCTGGCTGTTGATCTCATGGTCGGGGCTCGACATTGGATTAGACCGTGGCACACCTGTGAGTTTTTATGAATCACCGTTTACATTCACAGGTCATCTCACAAAAGTTGTCGTTGATCTTGACACCGATCAGGTGCTTGATTTCCATGGACACAGTCGTGCCACTATGGCACGCGACTAGAAGTAGCTACCGCTGCGCAGTACTCACTGGGACATCGCGAAACGGTGCATGACGATCGAGTTCGGGCTCTTTGGGAAGGCCAAGAATTCTCTCTCCAATAATGTTGCGCTGAATTTGATCAGTGCCGCCACCAATAGAGGTGAAATAGGCATTGAGTTGTGAATAGTTAGCGTCTCGCGCACGAGGATTCTGATCTCCATCCAGTGCTCCTTCTGCACCCAGAATTTCTCCTTGAAGATGCCCCGCAAAATGTAAGAGACCTGACATCGCAAGTTTTCCAAACGAGGCAAGCGATGATGAACTCCCGGTTTCTGCCATTGCCTTTGAGCGGTCGTTATTCCAATCATTCACTTTGCGCATGCAATACAGACGCGCCAACTGTTGACGGATATGTGCATTGTGGTTCTTGCTCAACTCTTGAGCAAGTGCGACCAGCGACAAATCTGGCGAAGGAATATGGCCCATTGCAGTTGCAGTTTTTCCACCACCTGCACTGGCGGGCCCTTTTCGAGAGATGCCCATTGCTGCGCGTTCATAGGCCAGAGCGCTTTGCAACACCCACCACCCTGCGTTGAGTTCTCCCAACATGTTGGCGGCAGGAATGCGAGCATTCGTGATGAATACTTCGTTGAAGCGTGCATCTCCTGTTGCTTGGCGAAGTGGTCGCACTTCAACACCATCTTGTTTCATTGGGAGAAAGAAGAAAGTAATTCCTCGATGCTTTGGTTGATCCCAATCAGTGCGAGCAATCAACATTCCATAATCGGCGTCACGTGCGCCACTGGTCCACACCTTTTGACCATTCACTACCCATTCATCACCATCGCGTACAGCAGTAGTGCGAATACCAGCCAAGTCTGAACCTGCACCTGGTTCGCTATACAAAAGACACATGGCGATCTCATCCATCATCAACGGACGGATGAATTTCTCTTTTAATTCTGGTGAGCCAAAGCCCACCACGGTGCCAGCCCACAAATTGGACTTATCTTGCCCAGGACCTGGTGCATTGGCTTGTCGAAAAAGCGCCTCCACGTGTTGTGCAGTGTCGTCATCAAGATTTCGTCCGAGACAATCATCCGGCCAGCGAAGTGCTGCCCATCGCTGTGACACCACAAGTTCTTTCCACGCACCAAGATCAACCGATGGCGACCAGTTTTGTGCAAGAAAACTTTGTGCTTCTTTCATGACCCCGTCCATGGGGCTCACATTAGATGCTTAGTGTTGCTGTGCTTTTACTGTGGCGCGATGGCGGCGCCAGCCTTGGTAGCCAGTAACCGAGAAGCCCAGTACCGACAACGAAGCCGCAAGAAAAACAGCTGGTCCGACGACACTGGTTGCGCTGTGGTTATTGGTATCTAGCAAGAGATACAACACATAGAGGACATAGAAGCTCAACAGAACGAAACCTTCCCAGCGCTTGATCTGGAATCCATTCCAGCAAATGGGAAGAAGTGCAATGGTTGCACCGATCATGACTGGAATATCGAGGCGGATAGCCGGATCTTGCACCACTACCCCATTAGATGAGACCACTGAACTCATACCCAACACAAACATGATGTTGAACAAGTTGGATCCAATCACGTTTCCTACAGCGATGTCGCGTTCGCCTCTAATAGAGGCCATTACCGAAGTTGCCAATTCAGGCAGGGACGTACCGATAGCGACAATAGTGAGGCCGATAACTAATTCACTCACTCCAAAACTCTCTGCGATTTCCGTTGCAGAGTTCACAAGTAACTGTGATCCGACCACCAGGACTACAAGTCCACCAAGAACAAAAAGAATCTGAGTGATAAGAGGTAATTTGACGACTCCCTCTTCCAAAATATCGACAGCCTCTGTGTACTCAGCTTCAATTGCCTTCGATTCATTTCGTGAGGTTTTTATCAACCAAGTCGTATATGCAATGGCGCCTGTCACCAAAATAATGCCGTCAATTCGACCGAAGTTTTTGTCAATACCCATCAATAGAGCAACAAATGAAACACCAATAAGAATGGGAACATCAAGTCGAATAATTCGTTGTGTCACAGCAAGGGCACCTACCGTTGCCGAGAGTCCGAGAATCAACAAAATGTTGACAATGTTGCTGCCCACCACATTGCCAAATGCAACATCGCTGTTTCCACCAAGCGACGCGTTCACGCTCACGGCCAACTCTGGAGCACTTGTTCCAAAGGCCACCACAGTGAGACCGATCACAATGGGAGAAATTCCCAATCGTGTTGCAATGGCGGCTGCACCTTTTACGAGCAACTCAGCGCCACCGACTAAACAGACAAGTCCAATAACTAGAAGGACAATTGTGAGAAATGACATGTCTCCACCTTAGACGGTGGCGTGAAAAAACACGGTCACAAAATCTTCACTATGCAGTCGTTCGCTGCTGTTTATTGGCGGGGTTGGACAATTCAAGATATGCCACCAGCACTGCACCAATCAGGGCCACGGTGGTAGTGCCAATAAGCACCGGGCTCTTCCACAAGATGGAATAGACCTCCCACGCCACAAGACACGCAATGCTCAAGGTAATCATCCCCATCGAGACAGCGGACCCAGGAACTTTGTTGCGTTTTGATGTCCAGGACCGATGAATTTGAGGAACACGCGACAACGTAAAGGCAAACAAGATTGGGGTTGTAATCAAGAGTGGAAGAGTTGCGATCAAAAGAACCGTCACACTCGAGAGGACAGTGAAGCGAAAGATAACTACACGTGGTGATGATGTCAATGCGAGTACAACCGTGAGGTTCATTAATGCCGATGCGACTGTGCTTGCAATGAGCGAGGGTGACCCAATACGAATTCCATGACCAAGCCACGCAGCACTTGACCCGGTCATCAAAATCCACATAGTGATACTGACCCCGTGGCCATGGCCGAGAGTGCGAATTTTTCTGGCTTGAGGCCATGCCTGCAGTACACCCAGCACTGCCGCCACGAACCCGAAAAACTCAGCCCAAAACACGTATCGACGCTACTCCACGATCGAGACGCGAATCCGCCTGAAACCTTTGCCTTTGTTCTCCATCTTTACAACCCGCACCACTCCCACTTCTTGCGTGGACGCAACATGGGTTCCCCCGTCGGCCTGCTTATCGAGTCCCACAATGTCGACAACTCGAATCTCGGGTACCGAATCGGGAATGAGTGAGACCTTGGTGCGAATGAGATCTTCATCTTCTACTGCGGTATCGCGCGGCAAAAACGAGACTTCAATCGGATGATTCTGTGCGATGGCATCATTGACAAGTTTTTCGACTTTGTCGGCAAAACCTTCAGGCACGTCGGGCAACTCAAAATCCATACGCGCCGTCAGTGGCTCCATGTTGCCGCCGGTGACAGGAACTTTCCATTCGTTCCAAATCACACCGCACAACACATGCATTGCGGTGTGGGTGCGCATAAGCCGATGGCGTCGTTCCCAATCAAGAACACAATGCACTGTTGCGCCCACTGCTGGCATTACAGAACCTTCAACGAGAAAATGCAACACATCGCCATCTACTTTGCGTACTTCGGTGACTAATTGCCCGTCAATCACGCCAAGATCGTGAGGCTGACCACCACTTGTGTAATAGAAAATCGTCTGGTCAAGAATGACAGCGTTGTCCCGAACTTCTTGCACCACCGCATCGCACTCTTGTAGATATGCGTCACGGAGAAATAAAAGCTCAGTAGTCATGAGACATCAGATCTGATGAACAAGTTCCTCAACAGGAGTCACCATGCCGACATAGAACGCACCGAATTCTGCGTACACCGCAGATGCTTCGTCATAACGCATGGTGTACACAACTTCTTTGAGATCATCGGGGTGTACACCAAACAATGTCACTCCCCATTCGAAATCGTCTAGGCCGGCAGAACCTGTGACGAGTTGAATGACGCGTCCCGCAAATGTGCGGCCGCTTTTACCGTGCTCTTCCATAAGTTCTTTACGGCGGTCATATTCAAGCGTGAACCAGTTTTGATCGGTGTTACGACGCTTTGACATTGGATAGAAACACCATGCGTTCTTGCCAGGAGGTGGAAGTTGCGGATAGAGGCGAGCATTGAGCATCTCTTGTGGCATGCCTTTTGCATATTCAGATACTTCAGTCAATGAGACATAGCTGTCCACAATTTCCAGGCCGGCGTGTTGCAATCCAGTTTGAAGTGCTTTCAACTCACGCATGTCGGCTGCTACACCCATCACAGCAAGATCAGCCTTGTGACCCAACATGGAAACGGTCACCACAGTGACACCACTGTTCTCTGCGGCTTTCACTGCGTTAATGAGAGCCTCGCCATCGAATTGTGCCAATGGCTTGCAGAAATAATGGACAACTGCGAGTCCAACAGATGGAGACATGGGTTCACTCATGTCTTTTAACCTACCTACAGACGCGCCAAGACTGCCGAGGCGAAGCGAGTGGCTGCATCGGAGCCTGTGTGGAGATACAGAGATGGTTCGGCAAGTTCAAGTTCCATCAACACAGGCACGCCAGCTGACCCTCGCACCACGTCCACTCGGGCATACAGGGGGTAGTAGCCAAACTTGTCGAAGATGAATGACATCACGTCATCTCCGAGTTCGAGTTCCTGATCAGAAGGCTGACGAGAGCGAATATCTTCTTCCACGAAAAGACCGTTCATTGCGCCTACGCCATCAGACAAGATCGCGCCTTTACGGAACGCATGGCTGAACTCGCCATTGAAATACAACATTCCAGTTTCACCGCGTTCGTCAATAAATCTCTGATACGGCTGCACCATTGCAACTTTGCCACTATCAATCAGCGACAACACGTGAGCTGCTGCTTCCACGGACTGCTGCACATGGCGCTTGGTGTTATTAGAGCCGGCACTCACTGTGGGCTTCACAACCACATCACCCGACAACTGCTCGTGTACCTGCACCATGTCTTCGGCGCCTGCCACAAATGTTGTGGGAATAACTGCAATGCCGTCTTGGATCATTTCGCCCAGATACACCTTGTCGGTATTCCAGCGCAAAATCTCTTCAGAGTTCA
>JAUMDU010000015.1:0-2690 GCA_032121425.1 Ilumatobacteraceae bacterium
CTGGTCGCGCGTCTCCGCGATCGACCTTGTTAATGACCAAAATCGTAGGCAGACCACGACTCAAGGCTTTGGAAAGTACATAACGTGTCTGTGGCAGTGGACCCTCGGCAGCATCCACCAAAAGCACGATCCCATCAACAAGGGCAAGTGCACGTTCTACCTCACCACCGAAATCAGCGTGCCCAGGAGTGTCTACAAGATTGATCAAGGTGTCCTTGTAGGAGATTCGAGCAGCCTTAGCCAAGATTGTGATGCCACGTTCCTTTTCTTGGGCATCAGAGTCCATGACTCGATCCACGAGTTGCTGGTGTGCAGCAAACGCTCCTGTGGAGCGAAGCAAAGTATCTACAAGGGTTGTTTTGCCGTGGTCAACGTGAGCGACCATGGCGACATTACGCAGTAAGGCAGGCATGAGGGGATGTATTTTCTGTCCGAGTGGACGGGTTAGGAAGGATCGTCGTCCGAATCGTCGTCGTCATCATCGAAAGTGACGCCATAGCGTTCAGCAATCGCTGCATATTCGTCTTCTTCTTCTGTATGACCGCGTTGAGATTCACCAAAGCCCAAATCAGCCGCAGAGGGACCTGCTTGCTTCAATTTGCGCGCTTCTTCGAACCGGCGATGTCGACCCTTTTTCACGGTCGGTCTCCGAACATAATCTGGCACAAGTGCCGTCTGGACAATCTGTGCCAGTGTACTCGGCGAGTCAATGTTTTGGTGTCATTCATCCATATGAGGGATATCCACAAGACGCAGACCCCTGTCATGATCGCTTTTTTTAAAGGTAAGACCCTTGCGACCACTGATCAAATCCTCGATGTCCCGCCCCACTATGTCGGCCCGCCAACCCTGAGCAAGACGAGCTTGGGGCGATTCGGTCAGCAAATCCACGATGTCACGACGAGTTGCTAACAATCCACTGTCAAGCGACGTCTGACGAGCCAATTCAGAAATCCATGCAGAGACCAATGTCACAGCAGCCTTCATGGACTTATCAACATCGTCATTATCGGTCGTAGGGAAAGGTAAATCTCCATGTTGCGCTTCAGCCATACCGATGCGTACTGCTTCAAGAAGTGCCTTGCCGTGAGCACCACTGAGATGTCGTTGATCAACTCCCCTGCTCTTTGCCAGATCCTCTGCTGAGCGTGGCGCCTTTTGAGCAATACCCAAAATTGCGATATCAGACAACACATGTCGTGGCGGGATATCAAGAGACATAGCTCTTTCTTCTCTCCATTCGGCAACACTTTGTGCAATCCATCGAGCCCGCCCCTTAAGAGTGCGAACATCTTTGATGCGCAGCCAAGCGTTATCTGTTGAAACTGGGCCAGTGGGTTTAAGACGTAATTCTTCACAGGCATCTTTTGCCCACTGCAGTCTTCCTAACGAAGAAAGCTGTTCAATAATGAGCCGACTAAGTTCTGGCAGGTACACAACATCAGAAGCCGCATACTCAAGTTGATCCTCTGAGAGCGGGCGGCGCAACCAATCAGATAATCGATCCCCTTTCGGAACCGTAATCTTCAAAAAAGATTGAGTAAGCGATGACAACGACGGCTGGGTGTATCCCAGGAACCCTGCCGCAAGTTGAGTATCAAATATGTTGCAAGGAGCAGAACCCACACTTTGTGTGAGAACATCAATGTCTTGCTGTGCGGCATGCATGACACACGTTGTTCCGCTGATGAACAATTCGTTGAAGTGCTCAATTGTGACCGCGAGCGGATCAATAAGAAAGATACGACCACCGGCGGATATCTGTATCAAAGCAAGTTGCGGAAAATAAGTCTTTTCTCGATGGAACTCTGTATCAAGAAAATACTCATGATGACCCTGTATGAAAGCGATGCATTCTTTCAAATCGGAATCATTGTCGATCCACGAAAAAGAGAGATCAACCTGGAGTGTCACCCGTGACAACCTCGCGACCTTCAACAATCCAACCCATCGTTCCGCCACCTACGTTCACAAATGACACCGCGGAGTGACTTTTTTGCTCTGTGAGAAAATCACAGGCTCTAGCGCTTCGTGCGCCAGACCGACACACAACATGAACTACTCCACTGTTTGGAATATCACCAAAATTATCTTCAAGAGAACTCAATGGAATATTGATCGCTCCCGGAATATGACCATCGAAGTATTCATCTTGTTCGCGAACATCGATAAGAACTTCAATCCCGGCAATATCGAAATCTTGAACGTGTATTTCTTTCCAACTCATTGGCTAAAGATTAGTCGCGTCATCCGGACTAAGAAGGTCTGAGGGTTCGTTGATGTTACGCACAGCCATTGCGGGAACAGGAACTTCCACAACATCAAGTAACACAGCAGCTCGATGAACCGCTCTTTCATCTCGTTTCCACACTGACTGTAAAGTGCTCAAACATTCACTCCTCAACCAGGCAGCACACAACCAATTGAGGCGATCCGTGCGTCCCACAGTGGCCTGAGCATCCTGCAGCCCATTGACCAGACTCGTAATTACCGAACCAGTAAGAAATGGCATATCACAGGACAACACCACCACGGCATCGTTTTGTGCGGACTTCACAGCAGTAATCACACCACCAAGAGGACCCTGTCCGGGATATAGATCCTTTTTCCAGACACCTGTCAATTTCTTGGCCTTTGCTTGTGTACCACCCACCAGAAGGATTTCCTGAGCACCAGCGTCAACTGCAGCT
>JAUMDU010000015.1:2700-5328 GCA_032121425.1 Ilumatobacteraceae bacterium
CCCCAATAAGAAGGATTTCATTGGCTCCTGCATCCAGCGCGGCTTGTGCAACGCGTTGAGCCATTGCAACACCGTCCACTTCGAAAGAAGCTTTGTCGACGCCCATTCGCGAACTATCGCCCCCTATAAGAATTGCGACGGTGAAATCGACACTCGACATGATGACAACGCTACGGGGTCTCTGGCATCTATCGTTGCCCCATGTTCCAAAACCTTGCTGCCATAGACGCTGAGACACTGAAAACAATGGCTTTAGGCCTCTCGGCAGGTTCCATCGTTATTGCCATCGTCATGCTGAAGGTCATCTCTTCGGTTGTAGGCAAGGCAATTTCGACAGTTCTTCTACTGGCAATTGCTTTGGCTGGCTACTCACAACGGGCACAGATCTCAAGATGTATCGACGAAGTAAGAACTCAAACTTCACTGACAACTCCCCAAACCATTACCTGTGAATTGTTTGGTCAAGAGATTTCGGTCAATGTTCCAGTGCCTTGAACGTGTGGCTCAATGAGCTGTGCATAGAACTCTTCTGGATGACTCATATGTGCACCATGATCAGCGTCCTCAATAACTGTGGAAGTAGCGAACTGAATCTCTTCCACTAACCAAGACACTGCTTTTTTGTGATGATCCTTTGCTCGTGACCCAACACCACAAATAACCTGGCATTGAATATCAGCGGGATTCCACGAAGGCCCCACACGCAATGCTTTGAGTTCACCGACCAAAGTCGCACCTTCTCGTCGCCGTTCTGTCTTCGTTCTCTCAGGAAGCGACTCCCATCGTGATAATCCAATCATGCGAATCATGAATTGTTCGGCTGCATTAGCGGGACCCGCATTCACTCCTGCCGCGCCGGCAGTATGTGCAGGCCACCATGACATCCACGACAATGGTGTTTCATAGGTGGAGACACCCTGAATCTGGTCTGGGAGTCGTGCAGCAGTCGCTAGTGCGATCTGTCCTCCATAACTATGACCGATCAAAATGGCCGAACCACCCCCGATAATTGCGGCAATATCGTCCACATTGCCCTCAACATTCATGGGGCCTGGATGCTCCCAGCGATCGCTGTATCCGCGACGGTCAAACCGCGCCACTTGACGGGTGCGGGAGCACACGCGGCTGAGCCGTGCCATGCCAGAAGCTCGGTCGAGTGAGCCATGTATCAAGATCACGAGGGGCCCATTCGACGGTCCATTCACAGTGACATCGAAATATGCATCTGAATGGGGCTCATACACCTGCACTCGCTTATCCTTTCACAACAGTGGAACTAATACTTGTACGACACGCCCTACCCATCCGCAGAGAGAATTCGGTGGGACCAGCCGATCCCGAATTGTCAAAGGAAGGCGAGGCGCAAGCACAGCTGTTTGCCGATTACATAAGTTCAGAGGACATCGACGTTCTGTACACCAGCCCTCTGTTACGTGCCAAACAGACCGCCGAGCCACTCGCTTCCGTGAAGGCAATGACACCAATTGTTGTTGACGGAGTTGCAGAGTTTGATCAACACTCCAATGAATACATTCCGGTTGAAGAGCTGAAAGCGGCAAACGACCCCCGTTGGAAAGAGATGATCAATGGCACTTGGACCTCACCTGAAGAGGCACAGGAATTTACCGAACGGGTTATTGACTCATTAGAAACCATCATCACGCAAAATCGTGGTGGTCGAGTTGTTGTGACATGCCATGGAGGCGTGATTAACGAATTTTTGGCTCATGTACTGGGTCTGGAGAATAAACAATTCTTTTATCCGAATTACACGTCAATTCATCGCATCGCTGCATCGTCTAATGGTCACCGAAGCATCTTGGCTATCAACGAAACTGCCCATCTTCGAAATAGTGGATTACCAGTGGGATTGTTTCATGGATGACAAACAGAAAATCGATTCATTACTCAAGTGGCTCGACAATTCACCAACACCAGTCCATGTTGTACGCACCGCGATACAACAGTTGGTATCTTGCGATTTCAAAGAGCAAAAGGATTTTTCATCGGAACTGCATTCAAAAGCATTTCATCGCCGTGATGGATCTCTCATAGCTTGGTCTCTTGGTCAGCCAGGCGCTCCATTTAGAATTGTTGGTGCCCACACTGATTCACCCAATCTTCGCATTCAACCTCAGCCAGATATCTCTCGCATGGGTTGGAGTCAACTAGGAATCGAGATTTATGGCGGAGTGTTACTGAATTCATGGCTCGATCGAGACCTAGGTATCGCTGGTCGCGTTTTCTCATCTGATGGTGAAGAAGTTCTCTTTCACCAGTCACAACCGTTGGCGCGAGTGCCGCAATTAGCAATCCACTTGGATCGCGAGATTAGTGAACGTGGTCTACTGCTCGACAAGTTCCAGCACACATCTCCAGTATGGGGAACTAATGCCCCAATGTTTCTTGATTGGATCTCACAAGTCACCGGAGTACAAAAGGTTGCATCATTTGATGCTCATCTTTTCGATGTGACACCAGCATCTGTCCTAGGCGTTGACAGTTCCCTCCTCGCAAGTGCTCGCCTGGACAATCAACTGTCGTGTTGGGCAGCAATCCAAGCCTTGTGTCATATAGATACCGAATACACGACAATCGTGATCCTTAATGACCACGAAGAAGTTGGAT
>JAUMDU010000016.1:0-10451 GCA_032121425.1 Ilumatobacteraceae bacterium
TCCATCGACGGTGATGACGACACGTTCACCGGTGTGAGCGCGTTTCACATATGACGCCAAGGCGGTGCGGAGTTCTCTGATCCCGATAGTGGCCATGGGACCACTCTATCGGTGTGAGTACACAGGTGTACACATCTCGACTCGGAAGGTTCTGGCCTGAGGCGACAAACTGGGATCTATGAATTTTGCATTTAGTGAAGAACAAGAAGAACTCCGCAAGATGGTGCGCTCGTTCCTAGAGAACAAGTCATCAGAAGAGGCAGTTCGTGAACAAATGGACACCGTGAATGGTTATGACTCGGCTGTGTGGTCACAGATGTCTGGAGAAATGATGCTCCAAGGTCTTGCGATTCCCGAAGAGTTCGGCGGTCAGGGATACAGCTTTATCGAGTTGGGTGTTGTGTTGGAAGAAATGGGACGCGCATTGTTGTGTGCACCGTTCTTCTCCACAGTGGTGTTGGCAGCCAACACACTGTTGCTCTCTGGTGATGATGCAGCAAAGAAGGCATACCTTCCTGGCATCGCGAGCGGCGAGACAATTGCAACACTTGCAACAACAGAGCCATCAGGTCGTTGGGACGAAGCAGGCATCACCATTGAAGCCAAAGGTTCAGGATCTGACTTCACCATCTCTGGTACAAAGAGCTTCGTACTCGACGGTCACACCGCAAATTTGATCATCGTGGCTGCTCGCACCAGCAAGGGAATCAGCTTGTTTGCAGTAGACGGCAATGCATCGGGTCTTACTCGCACACCGTTGTCCACCATGGACCAGACACGTAAGCAAGCAAAGCTTGACTTCAGCAATACCCCTGCAAAGCTCATCGGCACCGAGGGCAATGGCGGCGAAGTGTTGGCAAAGGTTATGGATCTTGCTGCTGTGGGTCTTGCTGCAGAGCAAGTTGGCGGCGCACAAAAAGTGTTGGAAATGGCCGTGCAGTACGCAAAGGACCGCATTCAGTTCGGACGCCCCATCGGTTCATTCCAGGCCATCAAGCACAAGTGTGCAGACATGTTGCTTGAGGTGGAGTCAGCAAAGTCAGCTGCCTACTACGGCATGTGGTGTGCAGCGGACATGAACGAAGAACTTCCTTCAGTTGCATCTTTGGCCAAGGCATATTGCTCAGAGGCCTACTTCCATGCAACCGCAGAAAACATTCAGATTCATGGTGGTATCGGATTCACTTGGGAACACCCAGCTCACTTGTACTTCAAGCGTGCAAAGTCCAGTGAACTTATTTTCGGTGATCCCACCTACCATCGCGAGCTTCTTGCTCAGCGCATCGGTATCTGATTTACCTCAGTTCATAAAAAGGGCCCGGGCAATCGCTCGGGCCCTTTTTTTATTGTCCGACATAGGATGAACCCATGTCCATTCTGGTTGTGTGCAGCATCATTTTCTCTGTCGTTGTTGTATTTGTGATTGCCACTGTTGTGGTGGGGAGAGAAGCACGCCGACTTGATGCAGTTGCTCCACGCGTTGTCTATGAAATTGACGCTGCTGTGGAGTTTGTTGCCAACAAACTTCCCACTGACACTCAGTCACGACTCACAATGGATGAACTACGCAGTTTGTTATTGGGGCATCTCAATTGGCTTTCCGAACGCAACTTGATGCCGGCAGATGTCACTGACCGAATTCAAGACATTGATACACCGGTCATCGTTGACGAAAACGTGTTGAGTGCATTCCTGCTGCGAGAAGCAGAAAATCGAGGTGTTGAATTGCTTGAAGACGTGGACGTCATTCACGTTGTTGATGCACACAATGCATACTTTGCAGCAATTGGTGCTGTCGGCCCACGCGCTGAAAACCCTTGAGGTCTGATCTTTAGATCATCACGGTGAATTGAGTGACGACGCGTGTAGCTAATTCAAGATCACCTTCACATGTGATCAATGAACGAACGTCCTCATAGGTCAGTCGGCCGCCAGCCAGCTGCACAAAAGTTTGTGAGTCCATAGTGATGGTGGCTGCAATGTTGCCCTCTGTGCCAAGTTGGGCTCGGCCATTCACCACTGTGGCGATAATGCGTTGTTGCACGGGACCATTCAGCACGATCACCACGCTGTCGCCCTCTGAAGTAGCGGCGCGTTTGCCCACCACGATGGGAAGACTGCGTGTGAGCCGTTCAATAGTCAATTCAGCAGCAGGACCATCTTGGTGTCCGGGAATTCCAAGTGCTCGACGCACATCTTGTTCATGCATCCAACAATCAAGAACTCGCATGTGAAGAAACTCAGCCACAGTGCCTGGGCCGGTGGGTGTCAATGTGTCCTGTGCAAAATATTCTGCATCTGCATTGCGAAGAGTGGACATACGCAACGCAATGATCTCTTGCCATTGCGCAAAGATTTGCGCCCCTGAAAGATGTCGACGCGAGTCCACTTCGTTTTCATTGGTGGCACCGAAAGGATTTTTTACATAGTCAAACTCTTGGGAACGATGCTCGGTGGGGGGAAGTCCCTGGAGCATTCGTTCCAGTGCAATGAGGTGGGAATAGTTGTCTTGGACCGACCAGCCCGGAAGAAGTGTGGGTGTCTTCCATTGCTCTTCGGTGAAGTTGCTCGCAAGAGTGGTCATGGAATCAAAAGTCAGTTCCAAAGTGTCGAGGGTGTGTGTAGGGATCATGTCTGGTGGAAACTTAGTGCGCTGTTCATGACTTTTTGCCAGTGGGGGGCTACCGTTAGAGGTCATGGAACGCCCGGTTAAATTTGAACACACACGGTTTCTTGGAGATAAGCGCACGCAGCTGGTTTATGACCTCGATGAGTGGACCGAAGAAGCAATCATCGAAGAAATTGTGAACGAAGGAGTGGGGCTTTGTTTTGGCCCCGACACGTTGGCCGAAGCTCGCAACCGTGGCTATACCCAGGCAACTGCGGGAAGCACGCGTCGTCATCGCAAACCGCGGGCGTAACAACATATGAGCGGGGTCATGAATGGAACATTTCGTTCAGGTTCATTGACACTGCACAGATATCTGGCAACACCCACCGGCAATACAGAGACGTTGCCGGGAGTGATTTTGTGCCACGGTTTCCCCATTGGCCCATTGGATGCTCGCCAAGCAGGAGTTACTTTCCCTCAACTCATGGATCGCATCGCCAACGACTTGGGTTGGGCTGCCATGACATTCACGTTTCGTGGTTGCGGTTCCAGCGAAGGCGATTTTTCTATGCAGGGATGGGTCGATGACTTGCGGTCCGCAGTAGATCATCTTGTAGAAACCGTGTCGCCCCAAGGTGTGTGGTTAGTAGGAACAAATACTGGTGCCGCTTTGTCGTTGTGTGTGGCAGCAGACGACCCACGCGTTCGGGGGTGTGCATTGTTGGGCCCACGCGCAGATTTTGATGATTGGGCGGGTCAGCCACGACGATTCTTGGAACACGCCCGGGAAATTGGTGCCATCAGAACACCAGGGTTTCCCAAAAATTTTGATGAATGGAGTCGCGAACTACGACGCTTTCGGCCTTTAGATGCCGCGAGCCGCTTTGCACCGCGACCGCTCTTGGTGATGCACGGGGAAGAAGACGAGAGTGTTCCCGTTGCAGATTCACGAGTTCTTGCTCAAGCACATGGAAACGCAGAACTACGAGTTGTCGCTGGTGCAGGACATCGTCTTCGACATGATCCGCGTGCGGTGGCGGTGCTTATTGGTTGGCTCGATCGTCAACGCGCACTCATTGTTGACTAGTAGTCGCGAACTAACTGTCGTGGCCTTGTGGGTGCGAGAAATGCCAGGCATATGCAGTGGCGATGATGTCATCAAGTGACATTGTGGGTGACCATCCGAGTTCTTTGTTGATCAGACTTGCGTCTGCGTAACAGGATGCAGGATCGCCCAATCGTCTCTGTGTGATGTCGTAGGGAACTTTCTTCCCACTCACCCGTTCAGTTGCTTCGATGATCTGCATCACGCTGGTTCCAAAGCCTGTACCCACATTGCACGTCAAGTTCTGTCCACCCCGAGAGAGGTGATCAAGTGCTGCAACATGTGCAGTTGCGAGATCTTCTACATGGATGTAGTCGCGCACTCCTGTGCCATCAACAGTGGGGAAGTCGTTACCAAATACTTGCACGGCAGGCGCGTAACCCAATAGGGCCTTCATCACATGTGGAATGAGATTTTGTGAATGACGCCAATCCTCGCCCAAGGAGCCATCCGAGCTTGCTCCTGCAGCATTGAAATAGCGCAAGACGACATGACGCATGGGTGTGGTTGCCGAATACCAACCAAGTGTGCGTTCAATCATCAACTTTGTTTCGGCATACACGCTCTGGCAATCTGGCGCTACATCTTCAGTCACGGGTACCACAGCGGGGTTACCGTACACACCTGCAGTCGAGGAAAACACGATGCGATGCACATGTGCTTGTTGCAGTGCATCAAAAAGTTTTTGCGACCCAGTGACGTTGTTGTGAAAGTACTTTCCAGGGTTTTCCATGGATTCACCCACTGCTTTGTATGCAGCAAAATGCACTACTTCGTCTACTTCGTATTTGCGACACAGATCAACAACTAGATCGGTATCGGCAATGTCTCCCTGCACAAAAGGTGCATCGCCTACAGCTTTACGGTGTCCGTTCTCCAAGGAGTCAAGCACGACCACACTGCGGCCACTAGCACGAATAAGCCGTGTGGTAATCGAGCCGATGTAGCCGGCACCACCTGTAATCAGTGTCGTCACAGGTCTACTTCTTTGGTGCTGTCTTTTTGGCTACAGACTTTTTGACTGCAGTTTTCTTTGCGGGCATCGGACGTGACTGCTTGTCGCGGTCAGCTGCTTTTTCTGCCTTTTTCCATGCACGTACTTTGAGAAGTGTTTCTTGTGAAGTGATATCGGCAACTGTGCGTGGATGAGAATCACTAAAGACGCCTGCTGCTTTTTTCCAACCTTGTGGTTGAACGTCGAATCGCTTACCCAGCAGGGCAACAAAGATTTGAGCCTTTTCCACGCCAAAGCCAGGTAGCTCGCGAAGCCTGGTGAACAACTCCTCTCCAGAAGTCACATCATTCCAAATGTTTTCGCCTTTGTTCTTGTATTTCTCGCCAATGATGGCGCACATTCCTTGAATGCGCTGTGCCATGGCTTTGGGAAACCGATGGATAGCAGGCTTTTCTAGACACAACGCAAGAAACACATCAGGCTCCATCTCGCCAATGGTTCGAGGGTTGAGATGACCAAGTCGTTGTTTCAATGTGTAGGCCCCATTGAATGCCCATTCCATGGGGACTTGTTGATCAAGCAACATGCCAATGAGAAGCGCTGTTCCATTGGAATTCAAAAGCTTGTCGGAGTCAGAATTTCCGGTGATGTACAAAGTTCCCATAGGTATCCCTTTTTACTCGGTCTAGTCACGTGAGAGGCCATATGTGACCTCTGGGTCGATGCCGTATTCCTTGATTGCCTCTGCAATGGTGGCCGCGGTGATCTTTCCGTTCCCGGCCAGATTGGTCAGTACCGCGATCACAATGTGTTCGGCATCGGTTTCAAAGAAGCGACGTAGGGCTTGTCGAGTATCGCTTCGCCCCATGCCGTCGGTACCAAGAACTGTGAACGAACGATGTGGCACATAGGAAGCGATCTGTTCGGGAACAATGCGCATGAAATCACTCACGGCCACAATCGGAGTTGTGCGTCCACCCAGTTGATCGTGTACATAAGAGGTGCGCGGGGTCTCTAAGGGGTGTAGGCGGTTCCAGCGCTCTACTTCCATCGCGTCTTCGCGCAATGACTTATACGACGTTGCTGACCAGAGATCGACCGTGATGTTGTACTTGTTGCGAAGAATTTCTGCTGCCTTGTGTGCGGCGAGATATGCAGTACCTGAAAAAAGAATGGTTGCATCTGTGTGTGTTGATGCAGGTTCACTCAATGGATATAGACCATTAACGATGGCAGAGTCGGTGACGTGTGCGGGCCGCTGTGGCATCACAATGTTTTCGTTGTACAAAGTGATGTAATAAAAAATGTCTGCCGGATTGTCGCCGTACATTTTCTTGATGCCATGTTGCACCAATGCAGCAACTTCGTAGGCAAAGGCTGGGTCATAGGCCTGACAGGCAGGAATTGTGGATGCCAATAGCAAACTGTGACCGTCTTGGTGCTGGAGTCCTTCTCCCTGCAATGTGGTGCGTCCAGCAGTTGCGCCCATCAGAAATCCGCGTGCACGAGAATCTGCTGCCTGCCAAATGAGATCGCCCACACGTTGGAATCCGAACATTGAATAGAACGTGTAGAACGGAACCATTGGTACCCCACGAGTGGTGTAACTAGTGGCGGCTGCAATAAAGCTAGACATTGCGCCAGCTTCGGTGATTCCTTCTTCGAGGATTTGTCCCTCAGATGATTCGGCATACGACAACAACAAGTCATGGTCGACTGGTTCATATTTTTGGCCATGTGCCGCATAGATCTCTAACTCTCGGAAGAGTGAGTCCATGCCAAATGTTCGCGCTTCATCGGGGATGATAGGAACCACTCGCTCACCAAAGTGTTCATCGCGAGCCAAATTGCGCAATAGGCGCGTGAAGGCCATGGTGGTGCTGACTTCTTGTTCGCCAGAACCATCTGCGAATTCGGTAAACACTTCGTCTTTAGGTAACGCAAGTGCACGACGTGTCCATGTCATGCGTTGTGGCAATGGGCCGTCAAGTGCTCGACGCCTCTCCATCATGTATTGATACTCAATGGAATCTTTGCTGGGTGCAAAGTAAGGCGGATGTTCTACGTCAAGTGCGGCATCGGGAATCTCATCGTTGAGATGAAGGCGGTCACGCATGGCACGCAGTTGGTCCATGGTGAGTGTCTTAATTTGGTGTGTTGCATTGCGGCCCTCAACTTGGGGTCCCAATGTCCAACCCTTAATGGTTTTGGCCAAAATAACTGTGGGCTTACCACTACCGAGATTGTCGACAGCTGCTTTGTATGCGGCGTAGAGCTTTCGGTAGTCATGACCACCACGTGGCAAATTCACTAGTTCGTCATCGGAGAGGTGCGCAACCATTTCGCGCAGATTGTGATCTGGCCCAAAGAAATTCTCTCGAATGTATTGGCCGCCTTCAATGGAGTAGCGCTGGTATTCACCATCGACGACTGAATTCATTTTGTTGAGAAGCACTCCATCGGTGTCACGCGAGAGAAGGTCATCCCATTTTGATCCCCAGATCACCTTGATGACATTCCAGCCTGCACCTCGAAACACCGATTCAAGTTCTTGAATGATTTTCCCGTTGCCACGAACTGGTCCATCGAGTCGTTGCAGATTGCAGTTCACTACAAACACAAGATTGTCAAGATGTTCACGTGCTGCCAAAGAGATAGATCCCAAAGATTCAGGCTCATCAGTTTCGCCGTCGCCTAAAAATGCCCACACACGACTTTGTGAGGTGTCGTCAATCTTTCGATTATGTAAATAGCGATTAAACCGTGCGTGGTAGATCGCAGTGAGGGGCCCAAGCCCCATCGAGACGGTGGGGTATTCCCAAAACTCGGGCATCAATCGAGGATGCGGATAACTGGAAAGTCCTTTTCCGTCGCGACCTATCTCGCGTCGGAAACTGTCGAGGTCTTCTTCGGTGAGTCGGCCTTCAAGAAATGCTCGGGCATAAATTCCCGGTGCTGCGTGTCCTTGTATGTAGACATGATCGCCAGGGAGACCATCTTCTTTCCCGCGGAAGAAATGATTGAAGCCCACTTCGTACAAACTTGCCGAACTTGCAAACGTGGAGAGATGTCCGCCAATTCCTTCAGCGCTTTTGTTCGCGCGCGAAACCATAACGGCAGCATTCCATCTGATGTAGGCACGTATGCGTCGCTCGATGTGTTCGTCGCCAGGAAACCAAGGTTCGCGTTCGGCTGGGATGGTGTTGACATATGGAGTGGAAATAGTCGCAGGAAAACTGACATTGAGCCGTTGTGCACGCTCGTGAAGTCGAGCAAGTAGATACCGCGCTCTGTTCTTGCCGCTGAACTGAACAACAGAATCAAGCGAGTCAAGCCACTCGCTGGTCTCGCCGGGGTCTGTGTCGGGGAGTTGATGGACTGATTCGTCGAAAGTCACCTGGGTATTCTCCCACCTTTTTGCGTAAATGCCCATTGCTGGTGCCTCGATGAGGAACAATCAATAGATATGAACAGCACCGAAGACACAGTTGTGATTTACACCGATGGTGCGTGTTCGGGAAATCCCGGTCCGGGCGGTTGGGCGTGGGCTGTCTCGCCCTCGGGGACTCCACGGGGAAGTGGTGGGGAAAACCCCAGCACAAATCAACGCATGGAGATCATGGCGGCCTTTCATGCAGTGCAGACTTTTTACGATGACCCACGCAAAATTGTCATTGTGTCTGATTCGAACTATGTAGTGAAGTGTTTCAACGACGGATGGTGGCGTGGGTGGCATGCCAGAGGGTGGAAAAACTCACAACGCCAACCTGTTGCAAATCGTGATCTCTGGGAGCCATTTATTGATCTTGTGAACACGCGCGGCAATGTTGATTTTTCCTGGGTAAAAGGTCACAGTGGGGACCCCATGAATGACCTGGTGGATTCACTCGCTGTGGAACACGCCATCGCGCGATAGGCCCTTTTAGAGGTGCTTGGCGCTTCGGCTAGGTGGCAAGGCACATTGTTGCGTAGCCTGACGGAATGGATATTTCAGGCGTTAGCGCAATAGTTACAGGTGGAGCATCAGGAATTGGTGCAGCCACAGTTCGTCTTCTCGCTTCTGGCGGGGCAAAGGTCGTCATTGCTGACCTCGACCGTCAAAAAGACACAGGAGAGGCACTTGCAAAAGAAGTGGGCAATGCAGTTTTTTGTGCAGTCGACGTCACCAAGACACAAGACATCATCGATGCAGTGGAAATGGCTAAGTCCATGGGTCCATTGCGCGTGCTTGTGAACTCCGCTGGTATCGGCTGGGCACAACGCACCATCGGCAAAGACGGCACATATGAGTCCGCAGCCAATATCGACGCATTCAAGAAAGTGATTGAGATCAACTTGATCGGCACATTCGATGCAATTCGTATTGCAGCCACTGCAATGAGCCAGACCGAGCCACTTGAAGATGGTGAGCGTGGCGCAATTGTGAACATTGCATCTGTTGCTGCATTCGACGGTCAAATTGGTCAGAACGCCTACTCGGCATCAAAAGGTGGAGTTGTAGGAATGACTCTTCCAGTTGCACGCGATCTCGCCGCTGTAGGTGTGCGTGTGAACACAGTTGCACCTGGTCTCATTGATACGCCAATTTATGGAAGTGGCGATCAAAGTGAAGCGTTCAAGGCACAACTTCAAAAGGGTGTGTTGTTCCCACAAAAGCTTGGCAAGCCAGCACAGTTGGCTTCCATGGTTATGGAGTGCATCACGAATAGCTATATGAATGCTGAAACCATCCGCGTGGACGGTGGCATTCGTATGCCGCCTAAGTGAGCATCGTTTTTCATAACGATCCGTTCACGCCGTTTGATCGGCAAGAAACACCTTCTAACGATTCCCCGGGCTTTGTCCCGGGGAATCGTCGTTGTATCCCCATTCCCGATGGGCTCTTTCCATCTGCTGTTGATGCAGTGCGATTACGAATTGGGGCTCGACCGCTAGATGTTGCACAGTGGGTCTCTGCTGTTGATGACGATTGGGCACCAACCATCGCAATGAAGCGTGCATTGATTGCAGATCGCCCGCAAGATGTTGTTGTCTGCATGGAGGGTGCACAAGAAGCATGCGAAGAAGTTGCCGCTGGAGTACTTGCATCAATTGGTGCCACTCCATCAATAGAAACGGGCATTGATGCATTGGTAGATGCGGCACTGCATGTTGCTGATGATTTGTGCATTTTGTTACCCGATGAACACGGCGTGCCACGACTTGTAGCCGCAGTGTTGTGTTCTCCTAATCGTTGGAGCCTGCGTGAAAAGGTGGGCGGCACGATGGTGAGTATTCATTCTCCTGTTGCGCGCTACGAGGATGATTTGGCGTCACCAGTGAATTCGGTGATGATGCGCTTGAACACAGAGCGACCAATATGGCGTATCAACTGGGGAATCTCGAATCATCCTGCACTTTTTCAGCCGGAGATTCCACCAGCCACACCTGAGATGGACGCGGCTGACATGTGGTTTCGTGTGGAGTGGCAGACCTTGAGGCGTCTGCCGATTACTGGTGCGATCTTGTTTACGATTCGCACGTATGTGGAGAAGTTGTCAGACTTAATGACGCGAGATAAGCCACTTGTGCAAGATATTGCAGAACTTGTGAACAAGATTCCAGAAAACGTCGCTGAGTACAAGAGCATCGCGCCATACCGCGAAAAACTCTTTGCATACTTTGAAACGCGCTAGCGAGTTTGCTTAGGTGGTGTAGTCGGCGTTGATGCGCACATAGCCATCAGTGAGGTCACATCCCCACACCGTTGCACCATGTATTCCGGTGTTCAGTGAGACATG
>JAUMDU010000017.1:0-2181 GCA_032121425.1 Ilumatobacteraceae bacterium
CATGCGGATGGTCTGCAATGAAGATGAGCAGTAACGGTTGACGGTGACACCTGGGACATCGTCGAGGCCAGCAAGAATTGCGACCATACGACCAATGTTGAATCCACCTTCGCCTGCAGGCTGGCCGATTCCCATAATGAGGTCTTCAACATCTGTTGACTGCACTTGTGGCACTTGGGCCATCAGTGCACGAACGATCTGTGCTGCCATGTCGTCGGGACGAAGGTCTTTGAGAGAACCTTTGTTGGCGCGACCGATAGGGCTACGGGCTGTGGCGACGATTACTGCTTCAGGCATGGATTCCTTTCGTGGTTCGCTCTTCGAACCGACCCCATAAGGGTAGTCAGGTTTGCAGGAAAATCTGCCCTCGACCTGGCCCGCTACGCAGTATCGACTCTATTTCTTCTACTATTTCCCCATGCAGTTGCCTAACGTTCCACTTTCTGACATCAACCTTTCGAGCGAAACTTTTTGGACCGCACCACGTGATTGGCGTGAAGGGGCCTTCAAGACCTTGCGCGATGAGTCTCCTTTCCAATTCTTTGAAGAGACTGTTATCCCAGATTCACCATTTCCTCCCGGCCGCGGTTATCGCGCCCTCACTCGCCACGACGACATCTGGCATGTGAGCCGTAATGCTGCGCAGTTCTGCAGTGGGCAAGGTTCAAACATTGGTGACCTTCCTATAGAGCTCAACGAGTTTTTTGGCTCCATGATTGCCATGGACGACCCAAAGCATTTCCGTCTTCGCAGCATTGTTGCAAAAGGTTTTGGCCCACGCGAAATTGCGCGTGTAGAAGATCAAGTAAAGATTCGTGCGGCAAAAGTGGTGGACCGCTTGCTGCAAGATTTCCCTGGCCGCTCGTGCGACTTCGTAGAACAAGTGGCAGCACCACTGCCGTTGGAAATCATCTGCGACATGATGGGTGTTCCAGAGTCAGACCATTCAGAAATTTTCCGTTGGACCAATACGATCCTTGGAGTTGGCGATCCAGAGTTCGTCACGTCCTACGAAGACTTACTCAATGTAGGAATGGAAATCTTTGCCTACGCTCAAGCACTGGGTGAGAACCGTAAGGCAAACCCACGCGACGACATTACGAGCGTCATGATGGCAGCCGAAGTAGACGGAGAAAGTCTTACCGCTCAGGAGTTCGGTTCATTCTTTATCTTGCTCGTCGTGGCCGGTAACGAAACTACACGTAATGCCATTTCGCATGGAATGAAGTTGCTCACCGACAATCCTGATCAGCGCAAGATTTGGTTCGACGATTTTGATACGCACAACCGCACTGCAGTCGAAGAGATTGTGCGAATGGCAACACCAGTTATCCATTTCCGCCGCACAGCAACTCAAGACACAGAGATCAATGGTCAAAAGATTCTTGAAGGCGAAAAAGTGGTGATGTTCTATTCATCGGGCAACCGTGACGAGCGCACATTTGCAAACCCACACCAATTTGATGTGCGTCGCGAGTTTTCTCCTGCACAAATTGGTTTCGGTGCAGGCGGCCCGCACTTCTGCTTAGGTGCAAACCTTGCTCGTCGTGAAGTATCCGTGATGTTCCAAGAGATCGCACGCCGTATGCCTACATTGCGCACCGAGGGTGAGCCTGCCTACTTGCAGAGCTCATTCATCAATGGTGTGAAGCGCCTTCAGTGCTCCTGGTAAGAGCTACTCGAAAATCTTCACAACCGCTGACGCGCGAAATTGAGCGAATAAAGGGAGTGAGTGGGTGGTCCGGATTCAATCTGTGACCCGTCCATTGTTCATATCGCTGCACGAGGACAAGGCCGCTTAGTGCCAGATACGCGAGCACCTTCATCACTTGGCTTCGGGAGCGGCCACTAAGGGTTGCGATGTGAGATGCCGATTCCTGGAATGCACTGCGTCCAAGGATGAATAGGACATCGCCCTCTACACCTCTCGTAAATGAAGTGAATGGATTGTGCGAGAGTAATGATTCGTTTGCCATGCGTTAGATGTGTACGGCAGTTTGGCAGAGCTGTCGCCCTAGCACTGTCGGAAAACCACTCAACCCACGGAGCTCCACCCACACATCACGTTTGGATAAACGACACCAAGCACAACGGTTTTCCGAACACGACAGGGAGTGGTTGTTGGGTGGGTTGCACGGAAAACCGACAACAGCGAATGAACTACTCGCCGACCATTCGAAT
>JAUMDU010000017.1:2191-4420 GCA_032121425.1 Ilumatobacteraceae bacterium
AGGATTATCGCGCCTCCATGTGAACCCTGTGCCTTCACCGGCAACTTCCCACATGTCGGTAAACACCAAACCATCAACAGCTGGTTCACTTCGCCCCGTCATCATACGAATCTCATCTGAATCTGGAACTGCATTGAAGTCTCCTGCAAGCAAGATTGGCAGTTCTACTTCTGGATCATTACGAAGTTGCGACACAATTCCGCACAACGCTTCACACTGGGCCATACGTGTTGCAGATGCATCGAACTTGTAATCAAGGTGCGTGCACACTGTCCACATGCGACCAAAGGGTGTCTCGATATGTGCCACCACTGCACGCCTATAACTAGGCGCACCAGTGACATCTGGTAAGCGATGAACTTCCCACGACACAATTGGCCAACGCGACAAAATTGCATTCCCCAAACTGACGCCATTGTCGTACCACGGACCTTCCGTGCGAGCGACAAACATATTCATCTCATCTGCAAGCCATTGCGCTTGATCTAAACCGCCTTCTTGCGCCCACACTTCTTGCAAGAACACAATGTCTGGCTGCTCAGACTTCAAGGTGGACAAGATCGCCTCTTGACGGTCACGCCATGGCCCAAACTGCCACCACAAGTTCCATGTGAGAATGCGTGCCTCCATCACCCCAACCCTACGCCCCTCAGGCGAGACTGGAGATGTGAGCACCCAATCCCCTCCTCCCTTGGCCGGCGTCTTTGGCGGTGGTGGGCTCTTTGGCATCGGGTACGCACTGGGCGTCATTGAAGGCCTGCGCGAGCGCGGCATCGACCTACACGGCTGTCCCATGCTTGGCACCTCTGCTGGCTCCTGGGCAGCTGCAGCAACAGCTCTGCGGATTTCCTACACGGACCTGGCCGAACTTGAAGTTCCCACCTTTCCAAACCCTCGTGCAGGCGTGTTAGCAGCTTCAGCACGAGAAATATTTGGCGATGCCACAGATGCATGCGTGCGAGTTGTCGTCACTGAAGTTCCGCGACTTCGACGCACGGTTCTCAGTGGTGCTGACACACCGCTTGCCGACCTTGTCGCTGCATCGTCGGCAGTACCTGGCCTGCTCGCCCCACACAGGATCAATGGACGTCGATACGTAGATGGTGGATTGCGTTCTGGCGTCAGTGTTGATTTAGCCGATGCAGCCGACCGTCTTGTCATCATTGCACCACTTGCCGGTGCCATGTTTGGCCCGTTCGGACGATTCGTAGAGAGACGAACAGACACTGAGCAACGCACATGGTCAGAGACACACAGTGGAACCTTTATCGAGTTCTCCCCGCGAGCCGTCACTGCGGGGCTTGCTTCTCAACCTCAACATCTTTTCGATAGAGCACGAGCACGTGAAGCCTATTTCTGTGGCCTTGATGAGGCACGTCAACGCACTATTGAATAAACGCCTTATTGTGTCGCAAGGCTGGCACGAAATTCACCTTCAACGATGAGTGCTGCTATCTCGGGCGAGGGTTCACTCAAACGCTCCAACGTGACGCCGTGAATAATTGCAGTGCACCGGTACACGTGCGGATAAAAGCCAACGGGTGCACCTGTGTCCATACCGATGTCAAATGATTCGCCACTCATTGAAAACACAATCGGAACCGTGCGTTCTACTCGCACATGTGCAACAGGAATTGCATCGACAAGAAGCACCGCATGACCGCCCACACCGAAGCCACCGTCATAGACAAAATCCACAACAATCTCATGGCGCCCAGCGTTTAACGGCACGAGTGATGTGGCCACAAAATGATCATGACCCATCCAGTTGTAGTGATACACAGGACAACCGTCGTCATTGAGATACAACGTCCAGCCCGCCATGTTGCCACCCTGGCATGCAATCACACCGCTGCACGGCGAGGATGACACTTCAACATCTGCCGTAATGCGGAACGAACAATTCTTCAGATTCACCACAGAGCGTTCTGGCATACGAATGTGATCAGTTGTATAAGTCATCTTTTTCAGACCACCAAGATTTTCGGGTGGCACCACTGTCATTCCCACAGTGGAACCTGGTTCTCTCAACGGATACACATTGTTTCGTTTCGCTTCCGAGTCAAATAATGCGAGCAACTCTGCCAGTTTCTCTGGATGTTTCTCTGCCAGGTCTACGCCTTGAGAGAAATCATTGGCGATGTTGTACAACTCCCATTTTTCCTGAGGGCCATCGAACGGCACCATGCCGAATCTGTTCCACGGCACTCGCCCATGGAAACACGACGC
>JAUMDU010000018.1:0-15996 GCA_032121425.1 Ilumatobacteraceae bacterium
GATCTCGTGGATGCCATCTGGTCGTACTCGATAATGCACGGTGCAGTGCCATCGCCGCATGATGCTCTCAATGCGTTACGCGGTATTCGCACCCTTCCCATCCGTGTCGCGCGACAGCATGCATCTTTACTGCAGATCTCCCAGGCTCTAGAAGCACATCCACGAGTCAAAAAAGTGCATCACCCATTTTTGGAATCACATGCACAACACAAACTTGCCCGACAACAAATGACTTTCGGAGGCACGGTTATGTCGTTTGAGATTGATGGTGGCTTTAGCGAGTGCGCTCGCTTTGTTGAATCCCTTCAACTTCCACATGTCGCCACTTCATTTGGTGGTCCAGAAACACTGATCTGTCATCCATCTACAAGTACACACGTAGGACTTCTCCCCGAAGACCTTGAAAAATCTGGCATCACTCAAGGACTATTGCGACTGTCTGTAGGACTAGAAAACCCTGACGACATTATTGAAGACCTGATATCGGGCCTCAATAATGTGACGGCTTAAATCTTCTTTGGTGGCCGAGGTAAAAATCCACTCGTCTTGGCTATGTATTCTTCATATCCTTCACGACGGCGCTTCAAAGACTTTTCTAAAATAGGCACACCCGACACGCGCATCAACAAAAACGTCATCACTACGGGGCCGATGAAACCAATAACACCAGACCCTGTTTCCGCCGCAACTATGGCAATACCCCACCACAACAGCGCGTCGCCAAAATAATTCGGGTGACGCGTCAGACTCCATAGGCCCTGATCCATGACCTTGTCTTGGTTCTCGGGATTCTTTTTGAATCGAGATAGTTGTAGATCTCCCACTGCCTCAAATCCAAAGCCCACGAGCCAAACCAAGATGCCCATCACCGCAATGGGTCCCACACCAGGAGTGGAGTCGGCATTTGCAAACATCACTGGCAGCGAGACAACCCACATCAACACACCTTGAAGACCAAATACTGTGATCAAACTCATCACCGGAAATCTGGCTCCCTGTTTTTTGCGCATAGCTACGTAGCGCCAGTCTTCACCATGACCAAGATTGCGTTTCGCTAAGTAGCCAGCCAACCGCATACCCCAAACACCCACTAACACCGCCACGAGGATTTGTCGTCCCTGATCACCATCGGTTGCGGCTGCCAAGACCCACGAGTTGATTGCAAATCCTGCACCCCACACGATGTCCACGATGGATGCGTTACGTATCATCACACTAATTATCCAAGTTGTCACCATTACGGCTCCAATAGTGAGCGCTGATATCAGCATTGCGTTACCCATGAATTCCTCCATTGTGTTGAACTACTACAGAATCAGCTAGATGCCGACTGACTGACTCGTCCATCGCGGCCCATTGTGTATCAAGCCATGCAATAAATGCTTCACCTGATGCCACAGTAGATCTTTGATGTTCTACAACTTTTACATGCACGTGTACTGCACTCTTAGCCAATTGACGAACAATTCCTCTAAAAGTATCCATACCGTCGAAACCGCTGTGCCACATTGTGACCACGGTTGCCTGCGGAACTGCGGCTAGTAGTGCGCTAAGACCCGCTGGTTTGGGTGGGAGGAGATACTTCAACTTCTGCAGGCGTTCATAGCGCTCAGGCGAGCGATCACGTATCTTGATGAGCGCCAAAGATCGTTTCTCTGCATTTGCTCGGGTGCCTTCCGGAAAAATAACAGCGACGTCACCAACTCCCAGAGCCTCAGCCATTCTTTCAATACCCAATAACTCGTTTGCCACATTTGCTGATTTTCGATCAACAAAATAATTCGGTAAGCGATGACCCACCACATCAAGGCACGGATCCATTTTCAATTCCTGCTTCAGGACGTAACGAGGGCGAAGATGCGAATGAGTCACAAATACCCACGCACTCATCACCGAATCAGCCAAGGAAGCATGCCGGCACACCGCGATGTAGGGCCCACCTCCAGGTACTGGGGCGCCCTCCACATTGATGCGAAGCCCCACAGTCCAACGTAAAGATGCCACGACTCCTCTGGTCCACAATGCCTGCAGTCGATAATTAAGGCTTTGATTCCTAGCTTTACCCACGCACCACAAGCAGGCCGCCCCGACAATTCCGAGGGTTTCCAACCATGCCCACAGAAGAGCAAAGAATGTGAAGCGGCTCAATGGCATACGCCACTTACCACGCAAGGCGTCAGCAATGAGCACCACAGGAAGCCACACCGGAACCAGAACTGTGAGCGCAACAGCCAAAATCGCCACACTTGTGACCATCACTGTGCGCCGGAGCCACGTTCGCTGCATACGAGAACCTTATTCTCTAGCCCGACACAGTGACGCACTATGAGGGCTGTGGGCTCAATCAATTGACAAACCGTATACATTGCATAGGGTGACCCAGGACAATTCCACGGCCCAGAAAATTTCATTCAGTGTCAATGGTCGCGATGTTGAAGCCGATGCTGATCACCCGCATCTTCTCTCAGCACTGCGAGATGAACTCCACATCACTTCCGCCAAAGACGGCTGTTCACCCTCAGGGCAATGCGGCTGTTGCACAGTCATGATCAATGGCAAAGCTCAAATTTCCTGTCAGTATCCCATGTCCAAGGTTGAAGGTACATCCATCACCACACTCGAAGGCCTCGACCAAAGTGAACGTGACTCATTCGCTGAGGCCTTTGCAGCTTGCGGTGGACTTCAATGCGGCTTTTGCATCCCGGGAATTGTGATGCGGGCAAAATCCCAGATTGACAAAAAGGGCACAGCGTTGACACGCCAAGATATGTCCCGACATCTTGGGGCGCATCTTTGCCGTTGTACTGGCTACGTCAAGATTCTCGATGCGATTGAGTCTGTTGCCACAGGTACTCCAGTGGTCGTCCAACCCGCAAGTGGCATGGGTGCTAGGCGCGCAAAATACGAAGCTGCAGAACTCACCCTCGGAGATCGAGGGTACATAGATGACATCAATCTGCCAGGAATGCTTCATGCGGCTTTGCATCTCACTGCACATACTCGTGCCGACATCGTTTCTATTGATTACTCCGAGGCCTTAAAGGCTCCTGGTGTTGAAGCAGTGTTCACCAAGAAAGATGTCCCTGGAGACAACATGGTGGGAATCATTTATAAAGACTGGCCAGTGTTCATTGGCGAAGGCGAGACAACTTCATATGGTGGCGATGTGCTTGCAGTTGTGGTGGCCACAACACGACGTCAAGCCCGGGCAGCAACACAACTCATCAAAGTGCAATACAACCCGCACACACCAGTGGTTGATGCCGTTGAAGCCCTCGGTAATGCAACCATCGCAGTAGCGGGCACAACAAGCAACATTTTGTCGCACAGTACTTATCAACGTGGCAACGTCGAAGAATCTCTTGCAGACAGTGCATTCGTTATCACCGAGACTTTCCAGACTCAAAGAATTGAACATGCATTTCTCGAGCCAGAGTCAACCGTGGCTGTCCCCGACACACTTGACGGAACCCTCCATGTCTACTCAGGTGGTCAAGGTGTCTGGGATGATCGGGATCAAATCTGTTCTCTTTTGAATCTTGACAAAGATGCGGTCACCGTTGAATTGGTCTCTAATGGTGGTGCATTCGGTGGAAAAGAAGACATGTCCAATCAAGGCCACACTGCGTTAGCAGCATGGCTATTACAAAAGCCAGTCAAGTGCACATTGTCTCGTGAAGAGAGCCTGTTGATGCACGCTAAACGTCATCCCATTCGTATGGAATACACAGTGGGCTGCGATATCAATGGTGTACTCACTGCAGTAAAGGCTCGCATGATTGGCGATTCAGGAGCATATGCCTCCGTGGGCATGAAGGTTCTTGAACGTGCAGCAGGCCACGCAACTGGGCCCTATCACACGCCGTCTGTTGATGTCTCCGCATATGCCGTGCGCACCAACAATCCAATCTGTGGTGCGTTTAGAGGTTTTGGGGCCAATCAAGCTCAGTTCGCGATGGAGGGCACACTGGACCGACTTGCTGAACAGGTGGGCATTAGTTCTTGGGAGATACGTAAGCGCAATGTCATTCGCCCAGGACAAGTCTGGGGTCCTGGTCAGATCATGGATGACGGTTGCCTAGGAGCAGAAGCTTGTCTAGATGCCATCAAGGCTCACTACGACACTGCACAAGATGCAGGCAAGGCAGTAGGGCTCGGTCTTGGTTTGAAGAACTCTGGACTGGGAAATGGCTTTCGCGAAGTTTCAAAGGCTGTTGTGAGATTTTTATCCGATGGTGCAGTGGAAGTGCGCCATGGATGGACGGAAATGGGACAAGGTGTACACACCATCGCACTTCAAGTTGTGGTTGAGGAACTAGGAATTGATCCTTCACGGATTCGTGTCATCGTAGACACCACACGCCAATTGGGATTTGGTCAAACAACAGGCAGTCGCGGCACTCTCATGGCCGCAGGAAGTGTCCGCAATGCGTGCGAACTTGCAGATAAAGACGGGCGCCAATTAGAAGTCGATTACACCGGTGAATACGTAGTGGATTGGACGCAACACCTTGGAGATCCAGAAGTAGCCAATCCCACTATTCACTCAGCATTTGGTTACGCCGCCCAGTTAGTGGTGATGGATAAAGACACACAAGAGATTGACAAAGTTGTGGCCATCCATGATGTGGGACGAGCAGTGAATCCCACTTTGTGTGAAGGCCAGATTGAAGGTGCTGTGCATATGGGATTGGGTTACGCCCTCAGTGAAGATTTCCCGTCTGACGAATTAGGTATGCCCACGAACATGACATTGCGCTCACTAGGGATTTTGCGTCCCAAAGACGTGCCAGCCATAGAAGTAGAACTACTGGAATACCCTCAGCCGCGAAGCCCATACGGCATCAAGGGTGTGGGAGAAATCGGTCTTGTACCTACTGCGCCTGCAGTTGCTGCTGCGCTTCATGATGCAGACGGGATATGGCGCAATAGATTGCCACTAAAGCCCAAACATTCATCGGACGAATCTGTTAGTTAGTCCACTACCGAAACACATAAGGAACCATGACTACTCCTGCCGCTCTTTACTTACAAGATGCCCACCCCATTAGCGATGGCATGGCTTATGCACAATATGCGGAGCAAAAAGGCTTTGACGCGGTATGGCAAGCGGACAGCAGATTGGTTCGCGATGCCATTGTACCTATGTCAGCATTTGCAGCCGTGACATCAGAGATAAAAATCGGCTCTGGCGTCGTGGATTGCTGGACACGAAATCCTGCACGTCTTGCTGCAACTTTTTCCACACTCGACGACCTGGCTCCAGGGCGAGTCATCTTGGGAATTGGTGCATGGTGGGATCCACTGGCTGCAAAAGTAGGCGTGTCGCGCGACAAGCCGTTGCGAGCCATGCGAGAGATTATTACTGCAGTGCGGGCGTTGTTGAACAACGAAACTGTCACCATGGATGGCACCTTTGTGCATTTAGACGGCGTTGAACTTGACTATGTATATCAAGATCGCCGCCCCAAAGATGTCCCTATCTATTTGGGCGCCACGGGTATGCAAATGATGGAACTCGCGGGAGAAATCGCCGATGGTGTGGTCCTGAACTATTTGGTGTCACCTGAATACAACAAAACTGCAATCGAGGCTCTTGCTCGCGGTGCGGAAAAGGCAGGACGACGTTGGGAAGACATTGATAGGCCCCAACTTGTTGTGTGCAGCGTGCATGAAGACCGAGGTGTCGCCCTCGACATGGCTCGACTTATGGTCACTCAGTACCTCGGGCAACAGCCCCACATTATGAAGGCATCTGGAGTCCCACAATCGCTGTTGGACAAGGTGGGCGAAGTGCTCACGTGGCCAGCAACGCACGAACAAGTGGAAGCGGCATCGAAGTTAGTCCCAGATGAAATCGTGCAAATGCTCACAGCATCAGGCACACCAGATGATGCTCGGGCAAAGGTGCGCGAATACATCAAAGATGGCGCAACCTGTCCCATCTTGTATCCACTTGGAGATGTGAAGGCAATGATCGATGCTTTTTCTGGATGGACCGCCTAAGGCAATCAATGTGCCTTTACTGCTAGCCCATTCGCGGATTAATCGGGGTGTCCAACCCTAAAGCCGCTTCAATTTGCTCGGCAATGGTCAGACAACGTAAATCCGTATAGCGGGCGCCCATCACTTGTACGCCTACAGGAAGTTCATCAGCCATTCCTGCAGGGGTAACCACGCACGGTAGACCCAACAAGTTTCCAGGAAGAACCGCACGCATCAATTCCAATGTGCCCGTGGAGCCCTCCTCGCCAGAGATATCCCAGTCCGCAACAAAAGCAGGTTGAGTCCATGTGGGAGATATCACTGCTTGATGATCTTCAAACCACATTGACCAGCGTCGAGCAAGACCGTCACGTTGGGCGTGCACCAAGTAGTACTCCAAGGACGACAACTTCGGAAACTGAGCAAGTGCGTTCTCAATGAGCGTTTTCCCACCTTCACCCATCACCAGATCAATTTGATCACGGATGTCATGCAATTCGGTAAAGAGCATTGCAGCCCACAACAAATATGACAGTTCCATGTCTGGTGGAGTTGCCTCCACCACATTGTGTCCTTCATCGGAAAGAACATCAGCTGCTTTACGCACGGCCTCCATAATTCCCGGATGCGTGGAGCCTCCAGGAGGATTCGTCATCACCGCCACAGTGATGCGTTCCCCTGCAGCCAGTCCAGTGAGATGCACTGGAAGACTTACCGGATCACGCGGATCGGGGCCGGCGACTACGGAAAAACCGGCACGCACATCTGCAATAGTGCGAGCCATCACACCTTGATTCAACATCACTTGTGATGACAATGAGCGATCTGGGGTCGGATATGTCTGAGTATCTGGAATCACTCCGAGCGAAGGCTTGATGGATGCGACTCCACACGCATGAGCAGGGTTGCGCAGAGAACCACCTATGTCATTGCCAAGACCAATGGGAGACATGCCCGTTGCCAATGCTGCCCCTTCACCACCACTTGATCCACCGGCCGTGCGATCCAGCATCCATGGATTTTTAGTTCGCCCATACAAGGTGGAGTCGGTATGAATACGCAAACCCATGTCCGGCATATTTGTACGACCGATAGGAATCGCACCTGCTGCCCTCATGCGCTCAACTACTGGTGCATCTACGGGCGCAATCGCCTCGGCAAAAATTGGTAGACCATTAGTTGTTGGCTGGCCCGCAACATCGATGTTGTCTTTGATGGTGAATGGCACGCCATGTAGTACCCCAAGTTCTCTACCGCTTCCACGCGCGCGGTCTGCTTCATCGGCTTGTACTAACGCATCTTTACCAAGCACCCGCACAACAGCGTTAATTGTTCCGTTCACTTCTTCAATGCGATCAAGATGTGCTTGAACAACTTCCCTACTTGAAATGCGTCCATCTGCAATGTCTGCAGCAATATCTAGTGCGCTTTTACGCCAAATTTCTTGTGCCATGAACTTCCCCTTATCTCGTTGCCATCTGTCGTATCTGTGTAAAAAAATCACACGAGATATTCAGCACCCCTCCGGAGAAAGCGTAACCCTCCCAGGCGGAACCACAGCAAGCAAGGAATTAGTGCGATTTACTGGGATCTGGTTCCTTGGGAAGCCCAAGAACGCGTTCACCCACAATATTGCGTTGCACCTGAGCAGTACCGCCCCAAATGGTGGACGAGCGATGTTGAAAGAACATTGAGGTCCACCGATCAGCAACGTACTTACCGTCCTTGTCATCAAGAATCAGCATCGCCTCAGCACCACGTGCATTCATCATGCGCTCAGAAAACTTTTGGGCATATTCAGACCAAAACATCTTATTGATGGACGCTGCAGGTCCTGGCTCTTTACGTGCCATCACTTCAGACAACAACTTCAGTCCCTGAAAACGCATTATCTCCACGTGGCTAAATGCCCAAGCTAAATCTTGTCGAACAACCGGGTCGTGAATCTTTCCGTTTTCCTTAAGAATTTCTACAGCTTCCCAAAATTGCTTGGTGTACTCCACGTGTTGAGTCGTGGCATGACCGCCACGCTCATTGCCGAGCGTGGTCATGGTGACACGCCAACCATTGTTCATGCCACCAATAATGTTGTCGACTGGTGCTCGGCTCTCGGTGAGGAACGTCTCGGTGAAATGAGATGCACCATGAGGCTGCATGATGGGACGAAGCTCTACACCGTTAGATGATTTGTCGTCTTTGAACATTGGCAATAACACATATGAAATTCCCGCATGCTTTGATGCATCTTGATCTGTGCGGCACAGACAAAACATCATGTTGGCTTCAGTGGCACCAGAAGTCCACACTTTTTGACCAGAGATAACTACTTCTTCACCATCAATTTCTCCACGTGTTTTCAATGATGCCAAATCGGATCCCGCATCGGGCTCTGAGAAGCCCTGACAGTAACGGTCTGAGCCATCGATGATGCGAGGAAGAAAACGCTTCTTTTGTTCATCGGTTCCCCACACGATGATGGATGGACCCACTAGCCACTCACCCATTCCTCGAGTGAGTCGAGGAACATTGGCCCGTGCAAACTCTTCATTCATTACCGCCACTTCGATACCGGTAAGTCCTCTGCCGCCGTATTCCTTTGGCCAAGACACGCACATGTATCCAGCCTCGGTCAGAGCATCTGCCCATTCACGAGCACCTGCAAATTGACCACGCTGCACCATGTCTGCCGACAGTCCGAGTAGTTCTTTGGGAGCATTGGACTGAAGCCAGGTACGCACTTCCTCGCGGAACTCCTGAGCGGCTGGTCCAAGATCTAGTTCTAACGGCATATGTCCCCCCTTGTATGCGTGGCTAATTCTTGCAGTTAGCCGATCGATTGCAAGAACTGAACAATCGCAGTATTCACAGGTTCTGGATGGGTCATGTTTGCAGCATGTGGACCACCATCAATGGACACCAAAGAAGCCGCACCTCCCAGACCATCGCGAAGAATTTCTGCTTTCCCCATCGGTATGGCCACATCGTCGGTCCCGTGAACGATCAATGCTGGGCACTTAATCTCGCCAAGACGATCCGTGATGTCGTCTCTATGCATCAAACAATTAAACGCAAGACTAAATTGCTCAGGCTGCAACAACGCCCATTTTGCGTACCATTCATCCCACGAACCTGGGCCAAGAATGATGCTTGCAATGACATCTTGTACAGCGACTGCACCGTGTTCTACCCAAGCCGCATGTAACTGGTTGTAAGGCTCAATTGTCTCAGGTGCTTCAGTGCCGGCTTGTGTGTCGATCAGAATCAAGGCTTTGACTCGCTCGGGAGCCAGCAACGCGACACGCAAACTCAAAAATCCGCCTTGCGACATTCCGCCCACGACAGCTGCATCAACACCTAAGTGATCCATTAAGCCCAACACGTCTCGAGCCGAATCCCAATAAGTAAATTCACCCGTCGCTTTGGTGCCACCAAAACCACGCTCATCCCATGTGATCACTCGATACTGCGAGCTCAATGCATCTACTTGTGCATCAAACATTGAGTGATCCATCAAGAATCCATGACTCAAAATGACGACGGGGCCTGTTCCGCCAGAATCCTTGTATGAGATTACGGTGCCGTTGATATGTGCTGTCTCCATGTGGGCACCTTAGTCGTAGTTTTTCAGGACCTTGTCATGGCTAGCTAGGTGTTGCCCACAACCGAGAATTCCGCCCGCATCCGAGGAATGACTTCCTGCACGTACTGAGCCAGCAGTTCCATATCCCATGGCGGGCGAATGGCAATGTTGATCAGTTGTGCACCCGCTAACACAAACGGTGCAACCTGTTCAATGGCATCATCCGGACGGCCAAGCAACGATCCTGAGATAATTCTCTCAGCTGCTGCCCCCCATTGATTCTCCAAAGTTCTTCGCACAACGGATATATCATCTGTGCTAAGTGCGTACGACAAATTGATACTGCGTTCTACATCTTGAGGCACGCGCCCCGCTTGCACACACCAATCATCGAGAATTCCATTGAGTTCGCGATAGTGCTGCGGGCTTGCATAAGCAGCATTCCAGCCATCTGCGTACTTCCCTGCCATGCGCAAGGTTTGCTTCGGACCCAGTCCACCTATCCACAAAGGCATTTTTCCCATTGGCCCGGGCAACATTGCTGCATCAAGGAGCTCCACAGATGGCGATGACTGCGTGACTCTGAGTCCCTGACGCCATGCATTGATGGCCTGCAATTGGCCTTCGAGGACTGCAAAGCGTTGACCTTGCGAAGGAAAATCAAAACCGAAAGCCTTTGCTTCTTGTTCATGCCAGCCACTACCCATGCCCATTTCAAAACGTCCACCACTGAGGTGATCTACAGAAATGGAGCCTTTAGTCAGCAAACCGATGTTGCGGTATTGCGAACAAAACACCAAACAACCCAATCGAGCCCTCTGGGTATCTACGGCAAGTGCCCCCAGCATAGAGAATGCTTCGAAGTGCGGTTGAGTGCCGCCAGCTGGCGGCGCCTCATAGAGGTGATCCCACAGCGAAATCCAATCCACACCGTTTTCATCTAACCAAGTCCATAGGGCTCGCAACTCAGACACCGTAGCGTTCTGAATCCCAAGATGGACCCCAAATTGCAATGCCATAACTTCCCCCTTGCATTGGCTTTTTCCATTATCCCTCACAGCGAACGCTTGTACTTGATTCATCGTGCATACATTCAGATTTCACACTTTCAGGTATTTAGGCAACATCAACGGTTACCCTTCACTTCATGAGGAATCCATGAATGTCTTAATGTGCGACAGCACCTCTGACTCACTCCTACCACTGACTGAATTGCTCGAATCGGCACCCAACGTCGATATTGTGGATGTAGTGCGTAACGGACGCAACATGGCACTTGCGTTAAAGAGCAAAGACATTCATTTGTCGGTACTCGCACCTGAAGTTCTAGATCTTGATTTAGTTGTGGAAAAGAGTCGGGGATTTAAGCCACAGGTCAAAAAGGTAGTGGTTGCAACATCGCCGTCAGCACCTCTTGTGATTAAGGCTCACCAATACGGTGTTCACGACGTCATCCCTTTCGATACAGATACTGATGCAATTGTTGAGCGTTTCAAAATGACGATTGATGGAAAATCTGAGATAGAAAATCATCCTGTCATCCAATCTTTGCGATGCAAGAACGGACAATTCAACAAGACTGTTCAATACAAGAATGAAGATGACGTCATTATTCTTCAGATGCTTTCCCTCGGAATGACCGACCACGAAATTGCATTAGTGAGTAATCACCCACTTCAACTGGTGCGCAATAGAATTGCTGATCTCATCATTCTCAATGACCTGGTAAATCGCACACAACTCGCAGTCTTACAAGCAACCAATTTGGTTATTCCAGACTTCACCTAGATCTAGTCACACCCCCACTCAATGTCCAGCCCCCGCACCGTGGTCCTTTCGGAGTCCCTAGAGATCAGCGACTTCGTGCAATACGACATTTTCACCGATGTCACCGAAGACGGCGAGATCTACACCTCGTACAGGATTGTGAGGGTTACCCATGCGATCGTTGATGACCCAGATGGATGGAACTACATCGCCAACGTGGTCGGCATCCATGAAGCTCACATTGGAGTTGCCGACCTCAAAGTGGTGGATCGCATGATTACTGACTCTCGGGTCACCTTGACCCCCTATGAGAAAAGCCGCCCCTAAGGGCGGCTTTGGAGCGGATGACGAGATTCGAACTCGCGACCCTCACCTTGGCAAGGTGATGCTCTACCACTGAGCCACATCCGCATGTGGACTCCTTATTGTAGCGACCACACGGCTGACCACAACGGCCTACTCTGGCACTTCGAGGCTGACTTTGGGTGTGGTCCCCCGTTGATTAGCCACGAGAAGTCCCAAAGATGCCAGAACAACTATTGCACCCATCAACTGCCATGGCGTCAATATTTCACCCAAGAACACCAACGCCAACGCCGTAGAGACCACAGGGCTCAGCAGACCTAGCAGCGAGGCGATGGTGACATCTACGTGACTTTGTGACCAAGTCATTAAACCGTGACCCAACAGCCCTGGTCCCAATGTCATGCCTGCCGCACACAGCCAATCTTTCGTTGTCATCTGGCCCAAGTCATTGCTGGCAACCGCACCGAACGGCAGAACAACAACGGCCAACCATACGAATACCGCAGCCAAAAAAGACCATGAATGCACTCCGTCCATACGGTTCTGTTTTGCCATCACGAAATAGGCCGTCCACAAAACAACATTGGCTACAGCCATCATGTCTCCGGAAATATGAGCGCCACTAGAAGATGCAGCAGCCATGACCACCATCAATACGCCAGCCAACGACAAGAACGAGTAGCCCAACTGCCGAGGTGTAAGTCTTTCGCCGAATAAACGCGGAGCAATAAACACGACCAGTACTGGCTGGATTGTGGTGATCAAGGTGGCATTTGCAATAGACGTCATCTTGACGGATGCAAAACCAGTAATGAACGACAATGCGAACAACACTCCGGGAATAGCTGTACGTCGCATCAACTCTCGACTTAACCCGCCACCGGTTGCGTAGGCCACACACACCATCAACGGCGTTCCAAGAAGCGTCCTATAAAAAACAATCGCAGGGGTGTCTACTGTCATCACCTTGTTCATGATGGGACCTGTTCCCCATGCAAACACGGCAACAGCAGCGGCAAGAATGTGCACGTCTTGTCGTTCGCGCACAGAGCGCGACAATGATGAGATCACGAACCAGAAGACTTCAAATCAATCCGCAAAGTCAAAATGCCATCATCCAAGGAGGCCTCTGCATCACCGATGATTGCAAAATCCATAAAGTCGGTTTCCGCTTGAGCGATAAACAATTGACGTTCTTCTCCAGCAACTGGCGGCAATGGTCGCTTACGTACCGCACCTGCGCGATCTTTAAATCGAGCAATCATTTCATTGGGATCAAATGCAGGCATTAGTAGTCCTTTCGGTTGTTATGCAATAAGGGATCGATAACAGCAGGAACCGCAGGCACGATATCTACCGCATCATCGTCATGGGGATAAGGATCGCGCCAAGGTCGAACAGGTTCAGACAACGGCTCGCGAAATAGCGCGACAGCATCGCGTGACAACTCCACCATTTCAGCTCCTGGTTGACGCGCCATCTCCAAAATAGCTAATCGGTCATCATCTGTTGCGCGAGCAAATTTTCGATCTGCCATCACTTCAAGTGGACCCAATACTTCGGGGTCGTACGTTGCACCGCGCCACAACATGATTGTGACAACCAAAAGCACAACACCAAGAACAACGAGACCCACACCCACTAGGTGGAGAGTTATATTCGCTGCAACAACTGGCGACATCCTCATCACACTATTCTCGCACGAGCCTGACCCGCCCCGCAGTTTTCTCGCAAATATTTAGAGGCTGCTGAGAAAATCACGGATTCCGGCTCCTACAGCGACCGTTTCAATCAGGAATCCGTCGTGTCCTTCAATACTGTTAATCGTGACGTGACTATTACGCGGGTCTTTGTTTTTCAAATTGTTGTGAATGTTTTCCTGCTGATACGCCGGATACAAAATGTCGGAGTCGATACTCATTGTGAGAGTTGGGGCCTTAATACGAGCCATAGCTTGTGCTACTCCGCCGCGACTGCGCCCCACATCATGAAGGTCCATTGCCTTACCGATATAGAGATAACTATTAGCATCAAAGCGCCGCACGAGTTTGTCGCCATGGTGATCAAGATAACCCTCTACTTCAAATTCCGAGAAAAGTTCAATTCCATCTGAGTTGAAATTCATTTTTTTAAACCGGCGAGCGAATTTTTCACTAAAACGAGAATCGGTACGAAAAGTCACCTGAGCAACCATCCGTGCAGTTGATAGACCCACCCAAGGCCCTTCGTCTGGTGCTGCATCGTAATACTCACCGTTGTTATAAGCAGGGTCGTGAAGCAGAGCACGCCGCCCGATAGAGGTCCATGCAATTTGCTGTGCACTTGCCTCTTCACACGTAGCAATTGCTACCAATGCACCCACGCGATCGGGCATGATGATTGCCCACTCAAGTGCCTGCATTCCACCCATAGATCCGCCAATTACGGCATGCCAACGACCAACACCCAACGCATCAGCTAAATGAGCTTGTGCTCGCACCATGTCGCGAATAGTTACTACTGGAAAACGAAGACCATAAGGTTTGCCATCATCGGGATGCGCGCTAGCTGGCCCCGTAGAACCTTGACATCCGCCCAGCACATTGGCACAGACAACGAAATATTTACTTGTATCGATAGCGCGCCCTGGCCCAACTACGCCATCCCACCATCCAGATGTGGTGTGTCCCACGCCAGTCGTTCCTGCAGCGTGACTATCACCAGTCCATGCGTGGCATACCAAAATTGCATTCGAGGCATCATTGTTCAACGCGCCCCATGTTTCATAGGCCACTGTCACATTACGCAGCGAGCCACCACCTTCAAGCGAGAAGGGTCGATCAGTTGCAAAAGTATGAAAGAGACGGTTGCCTACCGGGTCGCCTGGGAACCACGCTCCGCTGGCAGGGTACGGCGCAGGGTTATGTCGGTAAACGTCCACCATGTTGTCTCCCCTGCAAATCTCTACGAGTACTTTCGGCGCTAGGGAGATAAGAAGGCCCTGTTGCTCCAATATGGAGCCACATTTCTCATCTTTCGATAAGAAGGCACCGTGCGGCGTTCACCCCGGTTGCCGGACCAATTTGGTCTCTCCTAATGCTGTTCCTCACACTATCGCAGGCGACAGCTAGGACGCCACCACTTTTTCCGCATGTTCTTTGAGTCTCTTGTAATCCACTTTCCCGTTGGGGGCACGCCCAATAGTGGGGATCACCACAAGATGGCGAGGCGCCTTATAGGCGGCTAGTCGCTCTTTCACATGGTCACTGAGTTGCGAAAGCGTTGGCTCATGGCCAGGTTCGGCTTCCACAACAGCACAGATTGTCTCACCGAATCTGTCATCGGCCAGGCCCACTGCGACGGCATCTCGCACCGAGACATGGGTCTTGAGTACCTCTTCCACTTCTTCCGGAAAAACCTTTTCGCCACCTGTATTGATGCATACCGATCCACGTCCCAGAAGATGAAGCGTGCCATCAGCATTGACTTGCGCCCAATCTCCAGGCACCGTCCAACGCCGACCTTCAAATATTCGGAAAGTAGAACGAGTCTTTTCTTCATCCTTGTAATACCCGAGTGGAATTGACCCGCCAACTGCAACCAGTCCCCGTTCTCCACTTCCTGGCTCAACTCTCTTACCCTCTTCAGTAAAGACCACGCAATTGGGACCAAGCATGAACTGAGCAGTCTTGGCAGGCGCACCCTTGGCAGACACAGATGCACCCATGCCGACAGCCTCAGACGAACCGAAACTGTCAGAAATCAGCATCTGTGGAATGTGGTTCAAAAGACCCTCTTTATTCTCTTGACTCCACATCACACCAGATGAACCCATCTGCGTCACGCTAGACAAATCCCACCCTCCAGGGTTTCGATCGAGTGCTTCGAGAAGCGGTCCAGCAAAAGCCTGACCCACGATGACAACTGAATTCACTGAAAGTTTTTCAACACTTGACCACAAAAGTTCTGGACTAAAACTTCTGTTCGGCATAGTCACAATGCAGCCCCCCATGGCCAAAGTGATGAACGAAGAAAATTGGCCGGTTCCGTGCATTAACGGACATGCAACCAACGTTCGTTGACCTATCCCTCCCGGTGTAATTCGTCCAATCAATTCATCTAACGAATCAGCAGGTGGGATTTGTGCAATGGCATTGCCTCCGCGACCCAGGACCATCAATAAATCCTCTTGACGCCACATCACTCCCTTGGGCATGCCAGTTGTGCCGCCGGTGTACAAAAAGAGCATGTCGTCGGCACTAGCATGACTGGTATCGACATCTGGGACTTTTCGATTCACAATGTCGTCATAGGAAACAGCCCAAGTCGGCACTTCATGACCCGTTTCATCAGCGACCATGTACCAACGTTTAATCAAT
>JAUMDU010000019.1:0-4218 GCA_032121425.1 Ilumatobacteraceae bacterium
GCTTGTTGCATTCGCTGTGGTGGAAGGCGTGATTGGTGCACTGTCTATTCCTGCTGCACAATCACTGATTGCCCAAACCGCACCAGAGGGACGAGCTGCTGCTGCACAAGGACTCGCCGGAAGTGGCGACCTATTGGCAGCCACAATTGTTTCTCTCATTGCACCAGCACTCTATGGATCGAGTGAAGATTACGGTTCCATCATTGTGTTTGGTTTTGTGGCTGCACTGATGGCCATATGCGGAACAGCGGTGGCCCTCATGTTGAGAACCACCGCTGTGACCACTGCGGAATAACTCCGCATACGTTGTTGTGCTGATTTAGCTCAAGCGCTCGACAATCATTGCCATGCCTTGGCCGCCACCGACGCACATGGACTCCATGCCGTACTGCTTGTCTTCCCACTGCAGACCATTGATCAGTGTGGTCATGATGCGTGCACCTGTCATACCGAATGGGTGACCAAGTGCGATACCTCCACCATGGATGTTCAACTTCTCCATAGGAATTCCCAAGTGCTTTGCCGATGGCAATACTTGAGCAGCGAATGCTTCGTTGATCTCCACCAGATCAATTTGGTCGATAGTCATACCTGCACGCTTGAGTGCTTGACGACAAGCTTCGATAGGTCCAAGACCCATGATTTCTGGATTCAATCCCGACACTCCCGAAGACACGATGCGTGCCAATGGGGTGAGACCCAATTGCTTTGCTTTGGTATCAGACATCACCATGACTGCGGCTGCACCATCATTGAGTGGGCATGCATTTCCGGCAGTGATCTTTCCGTCAGGACGGAACACTGGCTTTAACTGCGATGTTGCCTCATAGGTAGTGCCGGCACGAGGGCCGTCATCTTTGCTCACGACGGTTCCATCAGGAAGCACCAACGGTGTGATCTCGCGCTCAAAGAAACCATTTTCTTGATGTGCCACAGCAAGGTTGTGTGAACGCACACCGAAATGGTCCATGTCTTCACGGCTCACGTTTTCGATTTCAACAACGTTTTCTGCTGTTTGACCCATGGCGATGTATGCATCGGGCAATCCCGCTGCAGGTGCCCATGTTCCTTGGCCGCCAGCTGCGCGTGCTTTGGTACGGCCACCTGCATCTTTGAAGATGGCATTAGGAGCAGAGTCGCTTGCGCCTGATGCGTAACGGCTCACTGCTTCAACGCCGGCTGCGATAAAACAATCGCCTTCTCCTGCGCGAATCGCATGAGCAGCCATGCGAATGGTCTGCAATGATGACGAACAGTAACGGTTCACGGTCACGCCTGGCACATTGTCGAGGCCAGCAAGAATTGCCACCATACGACCGATGTTGAAACCACCTTCGCCTGCAGGCTGACCAATTCCCATGATCAGGTCTTCCACATCGTCGGCCTTGACCTGTGGCACCTTGGCCATCAATGCCTTCACGATCTGTGCCGACATGTCGTCGGGACGCAAATCAACTAAAGAACCTTTATTGGCTCGACCGATGGGGCTACGTGCGGTTGCAACAATGACTGCTTCGGGCATGAATGTGTCTCCCTGTTTGGCGTTCCGCTTGTCGGAACAGACACCCCGACAGTAGTCAAAAACTCTTGGAAACTACTCCTCCGAGGATTTCTCGCGCTTTTCCGCCGCGGCCAGGACCCGCTCCATCTCTTCCAATTGAAGGGGGTCGGTCAACCCCAGCAACTTGGAGTAGAACCTGATTCCTGATGATTCCCCATTGACCCGAACTGGGATGCGATCACCCAGGTCTGCGCCATATTCCTTAGGGATATCCACTGAACGAATGCCAGCAGCATGGAGGTCTTCCTCCGTGGCTGCCAGTTCGCCTCCGTTCATCATGTACAAATCCGCATCGACGAAGAAAGTGAACTCAGCCATGGCTCACACGGTATCTGGCACCTAGTGTTGGGGCATGAATTATCCCGCCGTGCCGTTATCTGAGATTGACCTATCTGATCCTGAGTTTTGGGCCAAGCCCCGCGAGTGGAGATATGGAGCATTTAAAACGCTCCGTGATGAATCTCCGTTTCACTTTTTTGAAGAACGAGCCGTAGAAGATTCACCAATTCCTCCTGGACGTGGCTATCGCGCCTTGGTACGACATGACGATATTTGGCATGTGAGCCGTAATGCTGCTCAATTCTGCAGTGGCCAAGGATCCAACATTGGTGACTTGCCGGTCGAGATCAATGAATTCTTTGGATCGATGATCAACATGGATGACCCCAAGCATTTTCGTCTTCGTTCCATTGTCTCACGCGGATTTACACCAAAGGAAATCGGTGCATTAGAGGAATCGGTGCGCGTGCGTTCAGCATCAGTGATTGATCGCATGTTTGAACGATTCCCAGAGCGAGAGTGTGACTTTGTTCGTGAAGTTGCAGCATTAATGCCGCTACAAATCATTTGCGACATGATGGGAATTCCAGAGTCCGATGAAGAGATGATCTTTAACTGGACGAACACCATCTTGGGCGTTGGCGACCCTGAATACGTCGGATCATTTGAAGACCTCGTACGTGTTGGCGGAGAAATTTTTGCCTACGCACTTGCATTAGGCGAAGATCGTTTGAAGAATCCAAAAGATGACATTGCATCGGTGATGATGAATGCTGAAGTGGATGGTGAAAGACTCACAGCACAAGAGTTCGGTTCGTTCTTTATTCTGTTGGTGGTTGCTGGAAACGAGACAACTCGTACAGCAATTGCACACGGCATGCGCGAGTTAACTATTAATCGTGATCAACGCGACATCTGGTTCAACGACTTTGAAACACACACGAAAACTGCGGTGGAAGAAATTGTTCGTTACGCAACACCAGTGATTCACTTCCGCCGTACCGCAACACAAGACACTGAAATCAATGGCCAGCCCATCAAAGAGGGCGAGAAAGTCGTGATGTTCTACCAGTCAGGCAATCGTGATGAGCGCGTGTTTGGTGATGCTGACACTTTCAACATTCAACGTCCATCGCTTCCCGCTCAAGTGGGATTTGGTGCAGGTGGCCCGCACTTCTGTCTCGGTGCCAATCTTGCGCGTCGTGAAATTGCAGTGATGTTTGATGAAATTCGCCGCCGTGTTCCTCAATTGGAGATCACCAGCGAACCTGCGTACCTGCAGAGCTCATTCATTAATGGCATCAAGCGCATGCGTTGCGCGTGGTAGTTCACTAGGTGAACTAGTCCACCACCATTTGAATATCGGCAACAACGGCCGCATGGTCGCTGGGGTATACCCCTGCAACTGAATCCACTCCTGCAAGCCAAGTGCGTAATGGATTACCTAATGGACGTGGACGTGGCCACGACACAAATACATAATCAAGTCGACGGTTCGGCCATGCCGAATCTTCGATGTAGGGATTATCTCGTCGCCACGTCAAACCAGCATCCTCGCCAGCAACTTCCCATAAGTCTGTAAACACCAAACCATCAATTGCTGGCTCACGTCGACCTGTCATCATGCGAATCTCATCAGAGTCGGGTACCGCATTGAAATCACCGGCAAGCACTACAGGTATTTCTACTTGCGGATCCACACGTAGCTGATCGACGATGCCACACAATGCTTCGCATTGCGCCACACGTGTTGCTGAGCCATCGAATGCATGATCAAGGTGAGTACACACCGTCCATAGTCGACCAAAAGGTGTCTCCACTTGGGCCACGATTGCGCGTCGATAACTTGGAGCGCCCGTGACATCGGGAAGGCGATGCACTTGCCACGACACAATTGGCCACTTCGACAAAATTGCATTTCCCAACGACACACCGTTGTCGTACCAAGGGCCTTCAGTGCGCACCACGTTCATGTTCAATTCGTCGGCGAGCCACTGGGCTTGATCAAGGCCACCTTCTTGAGCCCACACTTCTTGCAAGAACACAATGTCGGGTGCTTCATCTTGCAGCACCGACAAAATTGCCCCTTGGCGCTCTCGCCAGGGACCAAACTGCCACCACAAATTCCATGTCAGCACGCGTGCCTGCATGCGCACACGGTATCTCGCCGTGGACAAGACTGTGACGATGTCGACCAACCCCGCGCCTCGATATGCCGGGGTGTTTGGCGGCGGAGGCTTATTTGGCATTGGTTATGGTCTCGGCGTACTGGATGGTTTACGCATCCGCGGCATCGATCTGCACGGCTCTCCTATGTTGGGCACATCTGCCGGGTCATGGGTGGCTGCAGCCACTGCATTACAGGTCAGTTTTGACAC
>JAUMDU010000020.1:0-2322 GCA_032121425.1 Ilumatobacteraceae bacterium
TCACAAATCCCGCAGCATCTCCTACTGCAACCCAACCTGGCCCGTGGCGACGAGCACAACTCATGGGCAGTCTCCACGCACGAGGCTTTTCCACATAGTCACCCAATGTCCAAGAATCGCGCACAAGCGCGGCGTATTGATCGAGCAAAGTGTTCAAGTTCAGTTTCTTGAAACCTTTCATTGTGGAAAGTGCACCCACTCCAATGTTCACAGTTCCGTCACCAGCCGGGAACATCCAGCCATATCCAGGAACTGCAGTTCCGTGTTCATCACGCAAACTCAAACATGCTTCTAAGTGGCGCTCTGCATGTCGAGGGGTTGGCGCATACGCACGAATGGCCAAACCGAAAGGTTCGTTAGGGTCACGTTCGGCACCCAACATTTTTGCCGCTTGTCCTTGAGCGCCGGCGGCCAGGATTGTCATTGGTGCATGAAAACTCTCGCCACCACAAGCTACGCCAATAACGCGACCATCTTCCAGAAGTGGCAGTGCCTCAGAATTGAAGCGCACATCTGCACCACTTGCAATCGCTACGTCAATCAAATGTGTATCAAACTTCTGACGCGGCCACACGGCTCCGTGATTGGGAAAACGTGTTGTGGATGGCCACGACAACTCACGCTCTTTTTTCCCTGCAATCATCCGAAGGCCATCGATGCGATGAGCAACTGAGTGATTGATACGCAACTCATTGAGTGCCGCAATTGCACGAGGGGTTAATCCATCACCACACACTTTGTCTCGACCGTGTGGTCCTTTTTCAAAGAGAGTGACCGATAATCCTGCCCGGGCAGCGGTGATAGCAGCTGCAGAACCAGCGGGGCCACCACCAATAATCAAAATGTCGCGTTGCATTACTTTGAGCCTGCCAGCCAACACGGGCATCTCCTACCTGCCTACCATGGGTCACATGGCCACCATGGATCTGAATACTGCCGTCGCACTAATCGGGTCCACCGACACCCTTGCGGTCCCCCTTGGCCCTGGAGTCCCAGGCGGGTTCATGCATGCATTAGACCAGCGCGATGACTTCGTCAATCTGCAAATCTTCGGTGCGCTGATGCCTGATCTCTATGGAGTCCTGCTCAAACCAGGCGTTCACTATCGCAGTGGGTTTTTCGGGCCCGCTGAACGTTTTCTACGAGATTCAGGAGCCTCTATTGATTACGTGCCAGCTGACTTTCGTCGTTTTGAGCCGGTACTTGAAGCGCTTGCTCCACGAGTGATGGCCACAGCAGGTGCACCTCCTGTTGACGGATGGGTCAGTTTGTCTGTTCATGCAGGGGCCACAGTTGATGAATTGCATCGCGCCGCAGCAGATCCGAATCGCTTGGTCATTGTGGAAGTGAGCGACGCTTTCCCACGCACGTTTGGTGTTGCACCAGAACATGAACACCGTATTCATATCGACAACATTGATGCATTGATTTATACAGATAAAGAACCGCTCAATCTTGCTGACGCACCTGTCACCGATGCCGAACTCACAATTTCGCAATATGCATTGTCATTCATCCGAAATGGATGCACCTTGCAAACTGGCATTGGCGGAATCCCTAACCAAATAGCAACATTTCTTGCAAGTGGTGATCTTGGCGATTTTGGTATTCACTCGGAAATGTTTACAACGGGTTTGATGCGGCTGTGCCAAGCAGGCAAGGTCACCAACAACAAGGGCAGCGAATTTGATGGTTACTCTCCGACCACATTTGCTGCAGGAACGCCCGATCTCTACACATGGCTACACGAAAACGATTCTGTGCGATTTCTCCCCGTCAAAGTGGTGAACTCACCGGAACGCATCGCGCGTAACCGGGACATGGTGTCAATCAATGGTGCACTCGCAGTTGATCTTTCTGGACAAATCATGGCCGACAGCATTAACGGCGTGCAGTTCAGTGGCGTCGGTGGACATGAAGATTTTGTCGCAGGACCAGGACTTAACTTGTCTGGCCGCAGTCTCATTTGCCTTCCTTCAACAAGTGTTGTCAATGGCGTAACAACTAGTCGCATCCTTGCCCAGTTTCCCACCGGAAGCATTGTGAGCACGCCACGACATCAAGTCGATGTGATCATCACCGAGTTTGGTATCGCCGAACTTGAAGGCCGCACCATTCGTGAACGTGCGCGAGCATTAGCCAACATCGGCCATCCAGATTTTCGTGACGAATTACTCGACCGAGCAGAACGCTGGCCCGAGGACTAACCACATCAACTAGTGCTATTGGCCTGCTGGGCGAAAGCGATACAACGCATTGCCGGCACCGGTGTCGTGAAACACCATAGTGACGGGCATTCCTACCAATACATCTTCTGGAGCA
>JAUMDU010000021.1:0-11013 GCA_032121425.1 Ilumatobacteraceae bacterium
GGTCAGTGCCACCTCGGCTGATGACATGTGGATTATCGATATCGCCACACGTGACCAACGTGGACTTCTTGCGCGACTTTGTGCCGCATTGTTGGACGAAGGTCTCGAGATCACCTCTGCTGCTATCGCCACTTGGGCCGACGGCGCCGTGCTGGACACCTTCACAGTGCGTTGCCCTATTGCGCCAGATGCAGCAAAAATTGTGCATGCCGCCGAGAAGCGACTTGCCACCAAGTTGTCACGCTCCTCTCTTCCATCCACAACCACCTCATCACACCTCAAGTTGACACTCGATAACAATTCCAATCCGTGGAACAGCGTTGTGGTGGCTACCGGTCTCGACCAACCAGGTGTGCTCCAAGCAATCGCTACTGCCTTTGCCCAAGCACGTATAGATGTACATCACGCGCGCATTAATACAGATGGTTCTGCAATCACTGACAGATTCGAAGTAACCACCAGCAAGGGACGAAAAATTACTTCCCAGATGCTGGACAAGGTCTCACGGGCTCTTTCTCACAACGATTAACACTGCGTTTACATAAAGACCAACTCGCCACACAATGGAAACATTGAGGCGACAGATGGGAAATCTCTACTCCTTATGGTGAGAGCAGTTGCAACAGCAACTCTCAACATGTCACTTTTGGGTGACTCAATATAAGGAGACAAGATCCGGTGAAGTTAATCACAGCGATCGTCAAGCCCTTCAAGGCAGACGATGTGAAAGACGCACTGAAATCAGCAGGCGTGCAAGGCATGACCGTGTCGGAAGTAAAAGGATTTGGTCGCCAAGGTGGCCATACCGAGACCTACCGCGGAAGTGAATACGCCATTGATTTTGTGCCAAAAGTAAAAATCGAAATCGTCGTTGACGATTCAGCAGCAGATGCAGTGGTGCAAGCCATCACAACAGCTGCAGGAACAGGAAAGATCGGTGACGGAAAAATCTGGATCACCGACATATCGCGTTTGATTCGCATTCGCACCGCTGAGGAGGGCTCAGATGCTGTCTGAAGCAACTATTGAATCTGTCCAAGTAATTTTGGACAACGTATGGATCTTGATGGCCGCCGTGCTTGTCATTTTCATGCAAGCAGGCTTCGCACTCGTTGAAGCAGGTCTCACACGTGGCAAGAACGTAGCCAACATCATGATGAAAAACTTGATGGACTTTTGCGTAGGAACACTGTTGTTCTTCGCAGTGGGATATGCCATCGCATTTGGTGGAGACATGACTGGTCTTGGTTCCTACATCGGTGGCGATGGCTGGTTCTTAGCCGGCGATGGAATCTTTACCTACGGCAACCTTGACAAGTTTGTGTTCTTCACCTTCCAGGCAGCATTTGCAGCAACAGCTGCAACGATTGTGTCGGGAGCCATGGCAGAGCGCACCAAGTTCAAGAGCTACATCTTTTTCTCCGCTGTGATCTCTGCAATCATTTATCCGATTGTGGTGCGTTGGCAGTGGGGTGGCGGCTGGTTGTTCCAACTCGACACACCATTCCATGACTTTGCAGGATCAACAATTGTGCACCTCACAGGTGGCGTTGCTGCCGCAGTAGGTGCAGCTGTGCTTGGACCACGCATCGGACGCTACGGAGCAGATGGAAAGCCTCGCGCAATTCCTGGTCACTCCATTCCGTTTGCCATCTTGGGCTCGTTCATCTTGCTCATCGGTTGGTACGGCTTTAACGCTGGCTCATGGTTAGGCGCAGGCCTTGAAATTGGTGCAATTGCTACCAACACTTCACTTGCTGCCGCAGCAGGTGCGCTGGCTGCAACCTTCACCACATGGACACGCTCTGGCAAGCCAGACGTTGCCATGGCCGGCAATGGTTTGCTCGCAGGTCTTGTGGGTGTCACCGCTGGTGCATGGGTAGTCAACGGACTTGGCGCAATCATCATTGGTCTTGTCGCAGGCATGCTCGTGGTGTTCTCAGTGTCCTTCTTTGACAAGATCAAGATTGATGATCCTGTGGGTGCCGTCAGCGTCCACGGAGTCTGTGGTGCATTTGGCACCATCGCAGTGGGACTGTTTGCAAGCTTCGAATCAGAAGGCATTGTCAAAAAGGGCCTCTTCTACGGCGGTGGTACCGATCAGTTGATCAGTCAGTTCATCGGCGTCGTTGCAGTTGCGGCGTTCGTCTTTGTCGCCGCTTTCATCTTGTTCACTGTCTTGAAGGTCACCGTGGGACTCCGCGTTGATCAACAAGAAGAGATTGAAGGCCTTGACGTTCATGAACATGGCTTTCCTGGATATAGCCACGCTGACTAATTAGTCCCCTAGTTGTAGACAGCCCGTCTTCTGCCACACGGCAGGGGCGGGCTGTCTGCATATGGGCACCGAACATGGCGCTGCGCGGGTCGAACCCCTAGTCTCGTGATATGACGATGACACCTGATGCCCCCGCCAAAGCCGAGCGTTGGACCGCGCAATGGAAAGAGCTTTACGAAGAAGTCATCAATACAGGTCTGTGCACAGGGTGTGCAGGATGCGTTGTGACATGCCCTCACGATGTCATTGGGTATGAACATGAAGAAGGCAAGTACAAGCCTTTCCATCTTGAAGAAGAACTTGGTCTTGATAACTGCCTACATGGAGAAAAAGGTTGCACCACATGCACCCGTGCATGTCCACGATTCCGTAGTTGGGAATCTGCTGCTAACAATCATCTTTTTGGACGCGATCGTCAAGACGATGAGATGGCCGGCATCTGGGAACAACTTCTTCTCACGCGCGCCACAGATACCACCCAGCACCAAAAGGGACAGGACGGCGGATTCGTCACAGCAATGTTGTCGTGGCTGCTGGATAACAACTACATCGAAGGCGCACTTGTGAGTGGCGTAGAACAAGATGACGCATGGAAAGCCAAACCCGTACTTGTACAAACAAAAGAAGAAATACTTGCTACAGCTGGCTCGCGCTATACGTATTGTGCCAATCCGCTTGCCTTACCCGAAGCAAAAGAAAAAGGTCTCACCAAACTTGCCCTCGTCGGCATGGGTTGCCAGGTCTCGTCGCCTCCGGTGATGTGGGATCGTAAAGCTGGAAAAGTCTCCAAGCCATTCCAATTCAATATTGGTTTGCTGTGCAGTAAGACATTCGACGATGCAATCTTCACTGAATTGTTTGAACCCAAATACGGTTTGAAAAAACAAGACATGGTCAAGATGAACATCAAAGGCGCATTCCAAATTTGGATGAAAGATGGCTCCTTCCATGAGATTGATTTGAAGGAGTGCCACCAGTGGACTCGCGAAGGTTGCAAGAACTGTCCCGACTTTGCCGCCGAACATGCAGACATCTCAACTGGTGGAATTGGCAAAGACAACGACTGGACCTTGACCATTGTGCGCACAAAGTTGGGCGTCGAAGTCATTGAACGAATGATTAAAGATGGCGTGATTGAAGCACGCCCTGCACAAGAAGACGAAGTGGCGATGAAGTTGTTGCGTACATTGTCGATTGTGAGTCGCCGTCGCTGGCCAGAGTGGGCTGAAAAATCTGTCAAGGTAGGAACCCCCGCAGTCAAAAAGAAGGTAGTTCCAGATGGCGCTGCACCTGCAAGCCCAAGCGATTCTTGATGCGATGGCCGCGCTCGGCGGCAACTCTTATTGCCAAGGCTTTCAACGCCTAACTTTTTGCTGACCCTGCATAGCTACGTGCACGAAAAAAGACATCGTCAATCATTGGCTCGGTGAGCTTTCCTGTAAACGTGTTTTGTTGGCTGGGGTGAAACGAACAAATGATGTGCATTCCGTTATCCGTAGTTGTTTCTGCCCCATGTCCAAATTTTGGCCGTGGAGACACTGAAAATTCTTTGCACACTGCGTCATAGGCAAACTTGCCAAGACACACAATCACTTGCACTTTTTTCAGTAGCGCACGCTCTCTTGTGAAGTACTGCAGACACATGTTTCGTTCATCATTGCTGGGCTTGTTATCAGGTGGGGCACATCGCACTATCGAAGACACCCACGCTTTACGTAGTTCCAATCCATCATCGGAATCAGTGCTCTCAGCCTGTGAAGCAAACCCTGCTTTGTGCATTGCGCGATACAACCAATCCCCACTTCTGTCACCGGTAAACATGCGACCCGTGCGATTTGCGCCATGAGCTGCCGGTGCTAATCCCACAACCCACAGGCGGGCATCTGCATCACCAAATCCCGGCACACCGCGACCCCAGTATGTGTCGTTGCGAAATGACGCTCGTTTTTCTGCCGCAACGTCCTCGCGCCATTGCACCAATCGTGGACACAAACGACACTGTGAAATGTCCTGCCCCACTACCTTCAACGAATCCACCTCATCAACAGTAGGTTGGAGTCACCATGGCCACAACACAATCCAAAACTGCTCCGCCTTCGGCCACTGTGGTGCTACTTGTACGCCACGGCCAAACCCCCACAACAGGCAAACTTCTGCCTGGGCGTGCCCCTGGTCTGCATTTGGCCGAGTCTGGCATCGCCCAAGCACATCGAGTCGCCGAGCGCATCGCAGAGCTCCCCAAGATTGATGCCATTTATGCCTCTCCCCTAGAACGAGCACGCGAGACTGCAGCCCCTATCGCTAAGGCTCTGAAACAGCGCGTCAAAATCGACAAGGGTCTTTTGGAATGTGATTTTGGTGATTGGACGGGAGCAGAGTTGTCCAAACTTATGAAAAAGCCAGAATGGTCCACTGTGCAACGTGCACCCAGTACCTTTCGCTTTCCCAATGGGGAATCATTTACTGAGATGCAAACACGCATGGTGACCGCGTTGGATCGCCTACGCAGCGCGCACCCAGGTGGGACAATTGTGTGTGTCTCCCACGCCGACCCCATCAAGGCCGCTGTTGCACACGCAATGGGTACACACCTCGATCTGTTTCAGCGCATAGTGATTGGCACGTGCTCTGTGAGTGCCATTGCTTATTCCCATCACGGCCCCATTGTTCTCACGGTGAACTCCACCGGCGGCTCTTTAGCCGAACTACGACCCTCATGATTTCGCTGGCACACTGGTAACACAATGGGCATGTACTACGACTTCGAAAACGCCGATGCTTTTGCCACGGGCGCAATCGGCCAGCCCGGTGCACGCACGTTTTATCTGCAAGTGCGCGCAGAGGGTCGCATCGTGTCCATCAAATGCGAGAAACAACAAGTTGCCACATTGGCTGAGTATTTGCGCACCATGCTCGAAGATATGCCTGACACAGGCGCAACCACAGATCCAGTGAGTTCGTCACTGGTGAACCCCGTGGAACAAGATTTTGTTTTGGGTTCCGTGGGGCTTGGTGTTGATCGACCCAACATGCGCATGGTGATTCAACTAGAAGAGATGATTCTCGTGGATGAAGACGACGAGGACATCTTTGATTTACTCGACGATGAAGAAGACGACATTGATTCCACTGTTGTTCGAGTACTCGTGACACCCTCACAGGCACGCGCATTTTGCGACACCGCAGATCTCTTTCTTTCCGCAGGTCGCGCCAACTGCAAATGGTGTGGCACCGCTATTGACCCTTCGGGCCATGCGTGCCCGAAATTCAATTGAGATGCGAAAGTGCCTCGAGCTCGTCGAGCAGCTCACGCACCACGACATCATCATCGAAGGCCGTATGCCAAATTCGTCAAACCTCACTTTCCGCGTGTGGTTGGGCGATGAAGACAGCGACATCAAAGGCATCTACAAGCCCTTAAGTGGCGAGCGTCCCTTGTGGGATTTCCCACCAGGGCTCTACAAACGTGAAATTGCGGCATATCGACTCAGCGAAGCAATGGGCTATCACATAGTGCCGCCCACCGTCTTGCGAGAAGGGCCTCTAGGCGAAGGCTCACTTCAGCTTTTTATAGACCATGATCCTGCTCAACACTATTTCACCATGCTCGATACTCGACCTGAATTACACGACCAACTGCGCGCGATGGCCGTATTTGATGTTGTTGCCAACAACACAGATCGCAAAGGTGGACACGTCATTGTTGACGAAGATGACAACATTTGGGGAATTGACCACGGCGTCTGTTTCAGCGATGAATTCAAACTTCGTACGGTGATCTGGGATTTTGGTGGCGAGACAATTCCCGACCACATACTCACACCAGTGGAATCATTGTTGCACTCAGTTCCTATTGGTGTTGCCGCACTTCTCGACGACGAAGAAATTGAATCACTGCAAGAACGCGCACAATGGCTCGTTGACCACCAAGTGTTCCCCTCACCTGAGAGTAGATACCAGTACCCATGGCCACTGCTCTAGAACAACTCATTCATCGCGCCGATCTCGATGGTTTGGTGCGACATGTAGATGACACATGTGCCGCACGTGATTGGGAACATCTTGTAGAGATTCGCAATGATGCACGTGCTGCGGTGAACACCGGCCGTCAACTATGGCCGATTGCAACACTGGCTAACTACCGACTAGCCCTATGGGCGCCTGCACATTTTGCTGTGCGCGCACTCGAAGATACTGCACGCACATTTATGCCAGGGCCGGTATCGGAAATTTTGGCAGTACATCACAGTTGGGAAGATCTCGAGCCACTTTTAGAGTCTGGTCATGATCGTGGCGTCTTTGCATATGAACGTGCTCTGCGTGGTGACATCATCGATGCACACGAACCCGAAATTCTCGACATCCCCATTGCTCTACAATTGTGGGAACCCTCCTATCACTATGTCTCGTATAACGATGATGGTGTCGTCGAGGAGTTCCCTGTATTTGGACGATGGAACGAAGCAATTGTTCTAGAAGGAATCGAGTCTGCATCACTAGATGAGACAGACACCATTGATGCATTTCGCAACATGATGAATGCATGGACAACACAATCCAATGGAACAGCTGACCTCGTGATTGTGGAGGCAAGCCCCGCCCATGCACTTGGCGCACTCGGTTATGCCGGCATCGAGACCGAGCTATCTCCCATCTCTTGTCACGAGGCTTGGGAGGCCCTTACTTGGGCCGCATCTAGCGGAGGTGCTCACGGCAAGCGTCGAGGCGTAGCAACCGCTAGGAGTGACGCGTGGTGGCTCTTTGCCCATATCGCAGGTCTTAGCGATGAATGGCCCTGTGACCGCGATGAGTGTGGCGAGATTGCCCATGCCTGTGAGTACTACGCGTTCAGAAACGATAAAACCCCCACCGAAGGGTGGGGGCTTCATCTCGTTATTGTCGACCCCGATGAGGGTCTCAGTGTTGCACTACGTGCACACGATTCGCTGTAACTAGCGACCCTTCAGAGCCTCGATGAGCTTGGGAAGAACTTTGTGAACATCGCCCACAATTCCCAAGTCTGCAACTCCAAAGATGGGTGCTTCTTTGTCTTTGTTGATGGCGATGATGTTCTTGGAACCCTTCATACCCACCATGTGCTGTGTTGCACCAGAGATACCAGCTGCGATGTAGATGTTGGGCTTTACAACCTTGCCGGTTTGACCCACTTGGTAGCTGTAGGGAACCCAGCCAGCGTCCACGATTGCACGTGATGCACCAGGTGCACCTTTGAGCAATGTTGCAAGCTCGTCCACCATTGCATACGCAGGTGCTTCGCCAAGTCCGCGACCACCAGCAACAACAATGTTTGCCTCATCTAACTTCGGACCAGTTGTCTCTTCAACATGCACTGCGTTGACTTGTGCGCCACCGGTTGATCCCAAATCGGGAACCGCAACTGCAGTGACAGCAGCGGCTGCACCACCAGCTGATTCAGCCGCAAATGACTTTGGACGAAATGCTGCAAGGAATGGTGCTGCACCCGAAAAAGTTGTGCTGACCAATGTGTTGCCACCAAAAATTGGTGTCACAACAGTCACTCCGCTGCCACTGTCCACGATGTCCACGTTGTTGGTGATCACTGTCTTGTCAATCTTGACAGACAAACGAGCCATCACGTCGCGGCCTTCGTAGTTCTGTGGGAACATCACCAAATCAGGTGTTTCGCCACCATCGATGACGGACTTCATTGCTGCAGCGATTGCCACGCCTGGCAAATTCTTGCCAGTGTCTGCGGCGTATACCTTAGTTGCGCCGTATTCACCAAGTGCAGCTGCTGCTGCATTGCCATCACCTGCAATAAATGCAGTAACAGTTGATGAAAGTGAACGTGCCTTGGTGAGCAGTTCAAGAGTGGCCGATGTAGGTGCGCCATTAGCGACCTGTGCAAAGACCCAAACGTTGTTCAGTGCCATGATGATTCTCCTCTTGACTTCTTACTCAGATTGCCTTCAGGTTCTCAAGGAACCCGACGATCTTGGCGAATGACTCGCCGTCATCTTCGATGATTTCACCAGCTTGACGTGCTTCAGCTTGAGCAACGTTGGTGATCTGCTGGCCTGCGCCTGCCCAACCCACTGGAGTGACACCAAGATCTGATGCGGTCACTTCTTCAACTGGCTTTGACTTTGCAGCCATGATGCCTTTGAACGATGGGTAACGAGGCTCTACTACGCCGGCAGTCACGCTGATAAGTGCAGGCATGGAGCATGTGACTTCGTCGTAGCCCTCTTCCGTCTGACGATCAACTTTAAGAACTCCGCCTTCAACAGAAACTTTCTTTGCGAATGTCACCGAAGGTAATCCCAACAACTCAGCCATCTGTTCTGGAACAGTGCCGGTGTAACCATCGGATGATTCAGTTGCGCCGATGATCAGATCTGCGCCGCCAAGTTTCTTGACTGCTGCTGCGAGAACTTTTGCAGTAGTGAGTGCATCGGAACCTTGTAATGCAGGATCAGATACCAACACACCTTTGGCTGCACCCATTGCAAGTGCTGTGCGCAAGCCTGCTGTTTCGCCGTTGGGCGCCATAGAGATCAGACTTACTTCACCGCCTCCTGCTTTGTCGACAAGTTGGAGCGCCATCTCAACGCCATAGGCGTCGGAGTCGTCCAAAATTAACTTGCCGTCACGCTTCAGCGTGTTAGTGGCCCCATCAAGCGCACCAGGCGCTGCGGGGTCGGGGATCTGCTTGACACACACGATCACATTCATAGGTGACATTGTTACCCACTAAGTGCCCTTTCACCCAACCCAGACCCCCACACAATTGCCAATTTGGAGTGACCTTTGTCGTATCGGGTCCCCAGCCGTCCTGATACCGTGAAAAGCCTTGCGACTCCTGCTTATTGTCAACTCGTTTGCGTCCTCTGTGACGGCCAAGAACACCGTTGCGGTGCACCAGCGCCTCGCCCAGTATCACGACGTGCAAGTCGTGGAGACCAATCGACGTGGACACGCCACCCGTTTTGCCGAAGATGCTGCACGACGCGGCATCGACGTTGTTGTGGCTTATGGAGGCGATGGCACCCTCAATGAAGTGGCAACTGGCGTAGCAACTACCCAAACTGCCTTGGCAGTTCTCCCTGGTGGGTCCACCAATGTGTTCGCACGCACTCTTGGCATGCCCAATGATGCACTGCAGGCAGTGGAGCACATCATCGATGCGCTCGATCGCGGCGATATCTCGCCCATTGGTCTTGGGCGTGCAAATGGTCGTTACTTCACTTTTCACACTGGAGTGGGATATGACGCCGCTGTCGTCAAATGGGTGGAACAGCGTGCGTGGTTGAAGAGATATTTCGGGCATCCACTTTTCGTAGTCGCAGCACTCAAAACATTTTTTGCAGACTTTGATCGCAAGCGACCACACTTCTCACTTACTTTCAACGACGGCAAACGTGTGGATGAAGGATTCTTTTCTGTGGTGATGAACACCAATCCCTACACCTACCTTGGAAACCGACCCTTGGATCTTGTTCCTTCCACGTCGTTATCAAGTGGACTTTCAGTTGTCACGTTTAAGACAATGAAGCCTCTGCATATCTTGCGCACTTTGGGTTCTGCATTGCGTGGTGGCGGTATTGAAGAACGCCCATGGCTAGATATTCACACCAATGTTTCTTCAGTCACTTGCAACGATGCCCGAGCGTTTCCTTATCAACTCGATGGCGACTACCTCGGTGAAGTGCGCGAGATTGTGTTTGAACACGTACCTAACGCGTTACGCCTGGTGCGTTCACACCCGTAACACAACACGTTCCTAGTGACGACCCAGTACTTCTAGTGCCACATCGGGTGCATTGGTGCAGATGCCGTCAATTCCCCACTCAATCAACTCAGCCATACGCGCGGGATCATCAATGGTCCATGAATTCACTGCCAAACCATGGCTATGAAAAGTCTCAATACACGAACGAGTCAGTAAATCTGTCCATGGATGCAGGGCGATATGGCCCGATCGAGCCATATCCCGAGCCACTTTTTCGCAATCATCCTCGCGCACACCCAGTGTGAGCCACGCTGTGCGCACGCCCGGGTGCAATGTGCGCATTGCATCCACGGTGGGACGATGAAAACACGAAATCAACCAGCGTTCGTCTTCGCCACGTTCAATTAAATGCGACGCCACTGTTGCTGCAAGTGAATCTGTCTCATCAAAATCAGGATCAGCGGGGTAATTCTTGATTTCAATATTGACCCACATGCCGGCACACGCATCCAATGCTTCTGCAAGAAACGGAACATCGCCTCGCAGATCATCTGAATGTGTCTCACAAATCAATCGACCGTCACCAAGCGTTGCATCGTGATGAATTGCCATGGCGCCATCAAGCGTGCGGCGCACATCAAGTTCCACTGCATCTGCGCCCATTGCGTGTGCACGCCGAAAAGCAGCAAGAGTGTTCTCTCGTTCTGCCAATGAGGCCCCCCTGTGAGCAATCACCTGTACCGGCGCCATATACAACCTGCTTTCGCTTTTCGTTCACACTATGAGAAAAAATACATCGCAAGAACTTTGCCAATGTCATTGTTACTCGCCCACTTCGCTCGTAGCGTTTGCAAGCGGGCGGTTCGCCGTCCACGTATCCGATCTGCGCCTCGGCGCCTAGAACCCTTAAGGAAACGACCGTGTCGATCCTCGCGTCTTCGCTAGCTCTTGGAAGTGCCGATTACACCTGGCGAAATGCCGCCACCTGTCGTGATACCGATCCTGAATTGTTCTTTCCCGT
>JAUMDU010000022.1:0-8153 GCA_032121425.1 Ilumatobacteraceae bacterium
CCGTGCTTGAGTGCAAGACCACTGCGGGGCAGGACAAATCCGGCGTATCCCTCAGGAATAGACAGTGCAATACCTGTAGGCATCAACACACGACCGCCCTGTGGGGCAATCACCGTGTCGTGGCGTGAATGTAGATCAACACCGGCATCGCCAGCATGTGCATAGCTGGGGAGGGGCAAATCTGGATCTAGGCGCAGCACTTGTATTTCAAGCATGCTCACACCATAGAAGTGAACGGCAACCCGTCACAATTTCTAGCCAAGAAGCATGTCGGCGTATGACTCCAACACAGAAGCTGGCCCGCCTACTAAGAAACTCGTGATGCAGGTCTCTCTCCATTTGGCGGCTTCATCGCGAATCTTGTCTGGTGGCCCAATGAGTGCAACATCTTCCACCATCGCCAACGGAATAGCCGCCGCGGCTTCATCTTTTTTGCCGGCGAGATAGAGATCTTGCACCTTGAGTGCAACATCTTCGTATCCCATTCGGGCAAACACCTCGAAGTGAAAGTTCGCACCTCTAGCTCCCATGCCGCCTGCATACAACGCAAGAAATGGGCGCACCATGTCTGCACATTTTTCTACATCGTCACCTGGAATCACCGTGAGTACTGCAGCCACTTCAAAACGATCGGCTTTGTTGGCTTCACCGCTTTTTGCAAAACCTTCATTCAGACAATTGCGGTAGTACGCATCTTCTTTGGGGCTGAAGAACAACGGTAACCATCCGTCACATATTTCTGCAGACAGCGCGACATTTTTTGGTCCCTCTGCACCGAGATAAATAGGAATGCTGTCACGACGTGGATGAATGGTGCTCTTCAGTGGTTTTCCAAGACCAGTGCCACCTTGATACGGCATGTTGTAGAACTCGCCTTGGAAGTCAACAGGTTCGCCTCGCGAAATGATCTGACGAACGATGTCAACGTATTCACGAGTACGAGCAAGTGGCTTTGGATACGGCTGTCCGTACCAGCCTTCAACTACTTGTGGACCAGAAGCACCGAGACCCAAAATGAATCGACCGTTGCTGAGATGGTCCATTGTCATTGCAGCCATTGCTGTTGCAGCAGGCGTGCGAGCACTCATTTGCACAATGGATGTACCCAGGCGCACGTTCTTTGTTTGTGAACCCCACCATGCAAGTGGCGTGAGGGAATCACTGCCGTAGGCCTCGGCGGTCCACACGCTAGAAAAACCTAAGCGGTCGGCTTCAAGTATTGCTTCAAGTGCGCCCGCTGGTGGGCCGCTTCCCCAATAGCCAGTGCTGTATCCCAGTGTTGCTTTGCCATTTGCCATCCCCTGAACCTAATTCACCGTTCTAGGCCCCTGAATTACTTTGCTACCATTCGTTTATGTTCACTCTTGAAAACGAGCGTTCAAATCCATTCCTTGAAGGCAATCTTGCTCCGGTGACGGAGGAAGTGACTGTCTTCAATCTTGAAGTCACGGGCACATTGCCGCCCGAACTGGATGGCCGGTATCTCCGCAATGGACCCAACCCGATCGGCGACGTGAATCGTGCGAAGTATCACTGGTTCACGGGACATGGCATGGTGCACGGACTGCGTATTCGCGGAGGCCAGGCAGAGTGGTATCGCAATCGTTGGGTGCGCAATAACGAAGTGGCGACATTGCTGGGTGAATCACAACCGTTGTCTGATTGGCCAGCCGATCATCAGCAGTTTGCTGCAAACACCAATGTAATCGGTCATAACGGACAAACGTTTGCAATTGTTGAAGCAGGAGCGCCACCCGTGGAACTCTCGTACGACCTTGAGACAGTTCGGGTCTCGAACCTCGGTGGTTCCCTCCCGCATGCGTATTCAGCGCATCCGAAGCGTGACCCACTCACCGGCGAACTACATGTGATGACGTATTTCTGGGGTTGGGGTAACCAAGTGCAGTATCTCGTCGTCGGAACTGATGGTCGCGTCCGTCGACATGTTGATATTCCAACTGCTGGTGGACCGATGATTCACGACATTGCATTCACGCAGAAGTACATCTTGGTTTTTGATCTTCCGACTGTGTTCAACATCGATGCGGCAATGTCTGGCGCAAGCCTTCCGTATTACTGGGATCACAGTTACCAAGCTCGCATTGGTCTTTTACCGCGCGAAGGTAATGGCGAAGATGTGAAGTGGATTGACATTGATCCGTGTTACATCTTCCATCCGATGAATGCATATGACGATGGTGACGAAGTGGTGCTTGACGCTGCACGTCACGAGAAGATGTTTGATCGTGAACGTCGTGGCCCTAGCGAAGGTCCGCCAACGCTTGACCGGTGGCGTTTAAACACCGTGACTGGTACACATACTTGTGAGCGCATCGATGATCGCCCGCAAGAGTTCCCTCGTATTAATGAGTCGTTCGTCGGCTTACGCAATCAGTACGGATACTGCGCTGGAATCGGACAAAACTTTGCGCAAGACACATTGATCAAGGTTGATCTTGATAGTCGACGCGTTGAAGCGCGCACAGACACCGCACGCTACGGATATGGCGAGCCTGTCTTTATTCCACGTGATGGTGCAAAGACCGAAGACGATGGTTACGTGATGGCATTGCGATTGGATACCCAGACGCAGACATCAGATCTTGCTGTCTTTGATGCACAAGCAATTATGGAAGATCCAATTGCAGTTGTTCATGTTCCAGTGCGAATCCCTAATGGATTCCATGGCAACTGGATTCCTGACTAAATCAGACCTACGCCGAATAGAGCGGCGATGAATCTTTCAGCAGTCTGGTCATCATCGTGAGACTGGCGATCGGCGCACTGTCTGGTTCACCGGCAACTCGAGCTTCGGTTGTAAACCAGAGCACTTCTGTCTTCGGTGAATCAGAGACATCAAGCACGCGACCAGTGATGGTGTAATCGGCGTCTAAGAGAAGCGGTCCATTGTGGTTCTTAATCTCAATGGCTCCGTAGAGGCCCACAAAGTCGCCGCATTCCTTCTCGATGGATTCGGTCATGCCTGCGACAAGGACTCTGCACATTGTGAGCGGAGAGCAGATGGGTCTGCCCCACGGTGAATCTTCGACATACCAATCAAGCGGTGATGTCATGACGCCGCCTGATTGGCGAAGTTTTTGGTCAGCTCCGGGTGCTTGTCGCGTGATTGTCTCAAGTGGACGACCAACTGTTGCGTGACGAAGCATTTTGAGAGTTGATGCATCAACACCTCGGCGATCACGTGAGTACAACGCAGTAGGAGATGCAACGTTGCCCACGCTCGCTGTTCCTTCGGCAACGGTGATGCCTTGAGGGGTCTGCATTCGCGCTGAAACCTGCGCATTGTTCAAGGGAGTCGCATGTTCAGCTACATCAAGAGTTGCCTCAACTGGTTCGGCATCGGCAGTGGCGTGCATGAAATACATGCTGAGAGAACCTGTCTCAAACCATTGCTGTCCGAACGCGGAAACCAGAATTCCACCGAACTGTTCTAAGTGAATGTCACCTGCAACAGTTCCGGCACGAAAACCCAACTCAGTTGCGGTTGCATCATCGTGGATGCTGCCTTTTGAGTTGATGGAAAGATTGCGGGGATTACATATGCCGCTTGAAATCAGTGTCATGTCAGTTCTTTGGAATGTCTTTGAATGGTGTCTTTGGATCGGCTTGTGCGTCTTTGGGAAGTCCTAGAGTTTTCTCACCGATGATGTTGCGTTGCACCTCGTCGCTGCCACCAGCAATGGATGCAGATGGCATTGACAGGAAGAAGTGCTGCACCTTGCCTTCAACTGGCAAATCTCCACCGGTCAACATTCCGTCTGCTCCGAGAAGTTCCATTCCGAGATCACGGGAGATACGAAGCCCGTTCGTCCAGTGAAGTTTCATTGTCGATGCTTCGGCGCCAGGGGACTGACCCTTCTTCATCGAAGATGTGATGCGCTCACGAGTCATTTCGGCGATGCGCTCATTCATATGCAGATCAATCATTGATTGTTGTTGTACTGCATTTATCCCTTGTGGGCGATCGATTTTCTTTAGGGATGAGAGAAGGCCGCCGTATTCATCAGGATGCGACTTCGACGCTTTCACACGTTCAAGAAGTTCACCGACGGCACGATCGAGATTGCCCGCTTGCTTTCCTGCAGGCACACGCACTCCGCCACCTGCACCTTCGGATAAACCACTTCGCTCAAAACCCAAGGTAGCGGCGGTGATTGCCCATCCGTTATTGATGTCGGAAACACGATCAGCATCGCTGACCCGCGCGTCGTTGAAGAACACTTCGTTGAAATGTGCAAGGCCATTCATTTGTTTGATGGGCCGAATTTCCACGCCGGGCTGTTCAAGATCGATGATGAAGTACGTCAAACCTTTGTGTTTGGGTTGGTCAAAGTCATTGCGAGCAACCAACATGCCTCGAGTGGAATGTAATGCGCCTGATGTCCACACCTTTTGGCCATTGATAACCCATTCGTCACCATCTCGTTCTGCTTTGCACGAGACACTTGCAAGGTCGGAACCAGCACCGGGCTCACTGAATAACTGACACCAGCCTTCAGTGCCGTTTGCCAAGTTGGGTAGCCAGCGTTGTTTTTGTTCCTCAGTACCAAAGGTCATCGTGACGGGAGCACCCATCAGCACACCTAAGCCAGTTGGGGGTCCAAGAACTTTCTTGTCTGCGAAAGCACGGGCAATGTCGTTCTGCTCGGCTTCGCTGCTGTCACGCCCAAACCATGCTGAGGGCCAACGCGGAAACGAAAGTTGAGCATCATTCATCAACTGCCACCACTGGCGCAGAGTTAAGGAGTCTTTCCAGTTCTCCTCAATCCAGTCGAGAGTGAACTGATACATCAACTGAGAGCGACGCCCAAGTGGCGCAATGCCATGGCGGAATAGACGGCGGTGCCGCGACGCATGTAGTCCTCTGCGTAGATTGCACGGTTGCTGTGGTTCGGAGCGGCTTTCATGATGTCCATTCCTTCGGGCATCAGACCAAGGAACATCATTGCGCCCTTGACACGATTGAGAACGTAACTGAAATCTTCGGCGCCCATCACGGGGTTATCCATAATGCGTACATTGCGATCACCTGAGATCGCAGTGGCAACATCTGCTGCAAATGATGCGTACTTGTGATCATTCACGGTCACGTCATAACCAATGAGTAATTCCACTTCGGCTTCCATGCCATGGGCAAGTGCAATTCCTTCAGCTACTCGGCGAAGACCATCGTGAATCAACGTGCGTGTGCGCTCACTGACTGCGCGCATAGTGCCGTTAATCATTGCTGTTTCAGGAATGACATTGCTTGTTGTGCCCGTGTGAATTTGTGTCACGGTGATCACACCAGGATCAAAGACATCGATACGGCGCGTGACCAGGGTTTGTAATGCCTGAACAATTTCACACGCAATGGGAACAGGGTCCAGTGTGAAGTGCGGTGCACTACCGTGGCCACCTTTGCCTTTTACTGTGATGACAAATGAATCACTTGAGGCCATCATGGTGCCGCCTTTGAGGCCAAGGAATCCACCTGGAATATTCGATGCAGCGTGAATTGCAAAGGCGCCAGTGATGGGAGATTCTGTTCCCACATTCAACAAACCTTCGTTAATCATCTCTGATGCACCGTTGTATCCCTCTTCGCCGGGTTGAAACATAAACAGAACTCGACCAGGAATTTCTGATTGACGCGCAGAAAGAATTTTTGCCGCACCCATCAACATCGCTGTGTGGGTGTCGTGTCCACATGCGTGCATCACATTGTCCACGCGAGACTTAAAAGTGACATCGGTGTCTTCTGGCATGGGAAGCGCATCCATGTCGGCGCGTAACAACACTGTGGGTCCGGGCTTTCCACCCGTGAGCATGGCGGCGATTCCGCTTGTTGTTTCATGCAAGGTGATATCTAGAGGGAGCCCTTGTAGTGATTCGAGAACTCGATCACGTGTGCGGGGGAGATGATTACTGATCTCTGGCCACTCGTGAAGATCACGACGCAGTGACACCATGTCGTCAAAGACATCATTGGCTTGTTCCAATAAACCATCGGGTGCGCCGTGTTGTTCGCGAGCGTCGTCGGTGGTGAGAGTGTTTTTTGCCATACCCCATGGTAGGCACATGGTGATGACCACTTCGACGGCCGCGCACCCCGATAATTCACCTTCTGAGATGGTGGAATTGGTTGACGCTGCGGGAAATGTTCTGGGTCTGGTCACTCGCCAGCAGATGCGGGCTGAATCGTTGTGGCATCGATCGGTGTTTATTGCAGTGGTATCTCATGAGGGCCAATTGCTAGTGCATAAGCGCGCCGAGACCAAAGATGTGTGGCCAGGCAGTTGGGATGTGTGTGTAGGTGGGGTGATGGCTCCTGGTGAGGAGTGGGAACACGGTGCACTGCGCGAGTTACGCGAAGAGTTGGGACTTGAAGGCGTGAGTGTGGAGAGCCTGGGAACTGGTGTGTACACAGATGATGATGTGCGCATAGTTGCGGCATGTTTTGTGTGTCGCACAGATGGCCCTTTTCATTTCGCCGATGGTGAGATTACCGAGGCTCATTGGGCTCCACCGGAGGAGATTCCTGTGTGGTTGGGGGCAAAACATTTCTTGCCCGACAGCGTTGCCCTTGTATTGCCCCGCTTACAACTGTCCTGAGGTGGCGGTGGAGCCTTTAGGCTCTTTTGCGTGATCAAGGTTGAATACACAATTGAGCCATTCGTGGAAGGCGAGATTCCTGCGCGCGTGACCTTGGCGGCCGCTGCGCTAGAGGCCTTGGGTATCTCTGTGGATATTGGTGTATTTGGTTCTTCTTTTGAGGTGGATTCCACGCAGGTGGGACAAGCGATGTCGGTATTGACCAGCACCGCATATGCACACGGCGCAACGCATGTCACTATTGACTTAGAGGAGATGCAATCGTGAACCTTCACGAACATCCTCTGGTGATTTCATTGAAGCCCATTCTTGATGCAGTGGGTGCACAACTTGTCTCTGTCGATGATGCACGAATTAGCGATATCGCTCTGGAATGGGAGGGGAATCTCATTGCTGCGGTGCGTTTGCCGCAGTTATACGGGGCTCTCGATCGTCTTATTCGTCAAGTGGAGATCGACTTGGGTGCACCGCTTCAAGATCTTTCTCGCTCAGATAAGCAATTTGCTGTGAAATTGTTGGATCAGCGTGGTGCCTTTATTTTGCGGCGAGCCGTGGAAGATGTGGCAGATGCAATGGGCGTCTCACGCATCACGGTGTACAACTACCTGAACGCTCTCCACCGCTAAACCCGTTACGCAGCCCTAGCCACACCCCTCTGGCAAGATGTCAGGGTGGAAATTCTTATTGTTGCCCTGCTCGTTGTTTTGATTCTGGTCATCGGATTCGTTGGTCTTCGCCTTGCAGCTAAACCTGCCGCACAAAGCGCTGCACCCACTGTCTTGGCTCCAGCTGTAGATATGGCGCCCATTGTGGAGGCTGTAAAGGCAGCCATAGATGTGAATGCAATTAGCACGGGAGTGCGTGGTGCAATTGAAACTCAAATGTTGGCTACTGCGCAGCAAGCTCTTGCACAAAACAATGAACAAGCAAAACAGCAAGCTAATCAAACGCTTGAAGCACAACAGGCTTCTCTCGACCAGCAGACAAAACTTTTGCTACAACCTTTAGAAGCACGTCTTACTCAACTCAACCAAGCAGTGGGAAGTCTTCACACCAACTACACGGAAGAAAAATCAGCAGTAGAAGCATTGCGTGTACAGCTCACAGACTTACAAACGTCGACAACTTCTCTACGTGAAGCGTTGAAATCACCTACCGCCCGTGGGTCATGGGGAGAAAACCAATTACGCAACGTCGTTCGGCTCGCAGGTATGGAGAATTACTGTGACTTCACCGAACAGTTCACTGGCTCAGAAAATGATCGACTGCAACGCCCAGACGTGGTGATCAATCTTCCTACCGGTGGTCGAATTGCAGTTGACTCAAAAGCACCGTTGAACTCCTATCTCCGTATGCAAGACGCGGCAGAGACTTCCGTGAAAGAAACCGAACTTAAGAATCACGCGAAAGATTTGCGCAGCCATGTGAAGACATTGGCAGAGAAGAAGTATTGGGATCAGTTCGGACATGACACACCAGATTTTGTGGTGATGTTCATTCCAGGTGAAGGCTTTGTGGCAGATGCTATGAAAGCAGAC
>JAUMDU010000023.1:0-19518 GCA_032121425.1 Ilumatobacteraceae bacterium
TGAGTGAAAACGATTGTGGAATGGGAGCAGTGAGAATTAGGCCATCACATTCGTGCACCATGCCATCATCAAGGGTGACTGAAAAGTGTGTCTCTGTGTGGGTGAGCGAAAACACCAAGGTGTTGAGTCGCACATCGATTCCTTGACCGAGATGTTTCGCAATTCCAGACATTCCCTTGGTGCCTACATAACGAGGGTGGCCGTCAACTTCTGCAAAACCTTTGCACCATTCATGCACAGCGCCAGCATCAAGCCATGTCTGTACATGTGCGGCAAACTCATCACTGCGCACCGTGAAGAACTGTGCACCGTGATCAAGAGTTGCATCTTCGATGCGACGTGTAGCAAGTCGTCCACCAATTCCACGACCTTTATCAAAGACAACAACGTCATGTCCGTTACGCACAATTTCGTGTGCAGCCATCAGGCCAGATAATCCTGCGCCGACAACAATGACGCGCATTAGAGAGCGACCTGTGCTGCTTCCATCACAGGTACGTATGCACGCTCTGCGCGGCCCAGGAATTCACGCAGTACCCGATTAAAGGTGGAGGCATGTTCAATGTGGAGACCATGTGCGCCGCCACTAATGATGACAAGTTCTGCTGTGGGGATGAGCGACGCGATCTCTTCTGCATCGCCACGCGGGGTAAGGATGTCTTGATTACCCACTACAACCATGGTTGGGCATGTGATGTTGGCGAGTTCGGCGTGTAAGTCGCGATCATCGGTGGTGAGGATTGCCTTCACTTGTGACACGAAAGCACCAGCTGGATTGAACAATTGCAATGGGCCCATCCAGCCCAGCGCAGGCAACACACGACGAAATGATCGCGGCCCAATCATCCAACGCGCAGCTTCTTTACCCAGCGATGTCATGCCTTCTTCTTCGGCAACTTTGGCCCACGAGGACAACAAGTCTTCGCGCCACTGATGATTGCGACATGCCGTGGCAACAAGGGTGAGTGAGCGCACCCGGTGCGGGTACTTCACCGCGATGATTTGGCTAATGGCGCCACCCATGGAAAGCCCCACAATGTGTGCAGAAGCAATGCCAGCATGATCAAGGACTGCAATTGCATCATCTGCCATTTGTTCCAAGGTGTAGCTACCTGTGGGTTTGTCACTGCGGCCAGCACCGCGGTTATCGAGTGCAATTGTCTGATGACGCAGCGCAAGCGAAGCGCGTTGCAGATTCCATGAGTTTTTCTCTGCACCCAAGCCTTGCACCAATAACACTGGAGCACGCTTCGTGAGACCTGTGACTTCATAGTGCACACGCACTCCGTCTGTGGCAACTGCAAAAGGCATTTCTATGCCACCTGTTGGCGAGCAGGAATGCGTTCCACGCTTGGCCATTCATAGAGGCGTTGAACTACTTCGGTGGTGGAATGTCGCGGGGCGAATCGCAAAAGATGTGCAGCCTCGTTAGATGCAATCAAGCGACCGTGCTGAATGAGATCGGCTACGTGATCGGGCATAGGTGCACCGGCCATGGTGGATGCGTTACGTGCAATCCACCAGCCAGGCCCAAATGATGGCAACGGTAAACGGCGGCCGACAACAGTTGTGCGCAACATAGAGATAGCCCCGTTAGCAACAATGTTGACAACACCGTCTGCGTCGCGCTCTGCAGCTTGCACGAATGCAGTTGCTGCATCGAAATCTTCGACAACACTAAAAATTGGATTACCCAATCCGTAGTAGGGGATTGCAGGCAGACGCAATAAACGACCAAGGGGACTAGGAACATGCGGGCCAAGAACTGGTGCGAGACGTAAGGTGCACACATTGACGCCTTTAGCAGTGCGCAATTCTGTTGCTTGTTCTTCAATATTGAGACACATACGACCATATGTGGTGTTGGGCGCAACAGCAGTGGATTCCACAGCAATGCCAGGCGAATACGAACCCGGACCATAAATCTCGACGCCACTTCGCACCACAACGGTTTCTAGTGCGTCAACTTCATGTGCGGCATCAAATACTGCTTTAGCAACAAGGCGTGTACACAATTCGGCTTCATCTGTGGCGAGACGCGCGTGTGGCTCCCACACACCCACATGCAAGATGACATGTGGATTGAAGTGATGAATCAGTGATGCAATGCGATCGTGTTCAGTTGCATCAACACGATGAAACTGTGCACGTGCAAGGTGGCGTCGTGGTGGATCAACATCGAATCCCATAATGTCGCCGGCCCATGACGAGCGTTCCGTCATGGAAGCAACAAGTGAACCTAATTCTCCACCCATTCCGGTGACGAGAACACGACGACCTTTCATGGAAGACAAAACGTGTGCGCTGTATTAGCGCAGTTCGTGAACACCCAAAATGAGTTCGCGTGCCCAAGTGTCGAGTTGGCGTCCGCCAATGCGCTCGGTGATGATGATTGCCTGCGAAGGGTCGTCCACCATTCCGCTCCAACGGATGTATCCACCCATAATTCCCAAAATGCGATCGCCTACTTCTTCGGCGTGAATCACTAATTTCATGTCTTTGGAGAGCATGGTGTGTAGTTCTTTATAAAACGCACGCAGGAACAGGCTTGCGTCGTCGATGCCGCCAAATGGGCGATGGCGATAGGGCATGTTCAATTCTTCGTAGGCGTGCAGGTTGTGTGGCGCTGCAATGGTGGAGATCACCAGGTCGAAACGGTTTTCGCGGAGCCAGATGATTTCCTCTTGGCGTCGCACACGGCGGTGATTTTCGCCGTAGCCACCAGGGCGCTCACAAATGGCGAGCCGGTCCTTGATGACCCATGTGAAATTACGGGGGGTGATTCCCAATGCCCATTTTCCGCGAAGCTTCGGGGGCATTCGGTTCTCCTTCTCGTCTCGTACATAGGGCGCAGTTGCGCCCCAGCAAAGTTACCCCAGATGGTGGAGGGTGAGCCTCTGTTTACTACGACGAATTTGTCGGTTTTCTCCGATGTCACAGGCCAAAACCTCACCTTTTGCCACCGAAAGCACACGGTTCAAGGTGGCAAGGTCTGGCGGGTAAGGGTCAGAGAGCCAGCGACGCAGAGCTCGATGGGCCAAAGGGAGGGGTGCTGTGGCCAGAGCCTTGGCATCTGTGGGGTCAATGGCAAGGGAAAGTTCGTTGAGAAGATCATCGTCTGCGCGCAGTACATCGGCGGTGCGCACCAAAAGTGGCACAACGTCGCGTTGGGAGATGTCGTTCATTGCGGGGAGGAGTTCATGCCGCACACGATTGCGAAGAAACCGCGCATCTGTGTTTGTTGCATCTTGCACGACAGCGATACCCATTGATGCACACAATGCGTGTGTGTCGGAGCGACGCAGATGTAGCAGGGGACGGGTGGTGAGTGGCCGCATTGCAGATAAGCCAGTGGCCCCTGCTCCACGCAAAAGATTGATCAGCACAGTTTCAGCTTGATCATCTGCGGTGTGGCCCGTCATGGTCCCTTCGGGAAAGACTCCATATCGCGCGGCACGCGCACGTGCTTCCAAGTTGGGGCCATCTTCGATAACGAGATGGTGTGTTTCCATATTGATATGCAGCGATTCGGCAACTGGGGTAATGAGATCAATGTCGTGAGATGAATCGGGGCGCAATCCGTGATCTACATGCACTGCGGTGACACGCAGGCCATGTGCATGAGCCAAAATCATTAACGCCATGGAATCGGCACCACCGGAAACGGCACAAAAGACTTCTGTGCCGGGTTCAGGAAAACTGCAACGCGACAATAGGTCGCTTGGGGAAAGATGCGGGGTGTCCGACACTGGGCTCACCCGAGTGAGAAGTTATTTCTTCTTTTGCGCTTGGCGCTGGCGGCGATTGGGGTATTTGGTTGCGGTGACTTTGAAGTAGTAGCCCACGACGCCTTGAAGTACTGCACCGATGCCTGCAAGGAGAAGTACAAGTCCGAGCCAGTAGTGCCAAACGTATGCCGCAATCATGACCTTAAGCGTAGCGAGTTCAATGCGCTACTGAAGGATTGACTGCACTAGGCGCTGGCGTCGTGGCCGAGGATTTCATCCCCGAAACAGCTTTGAAGCCGATCTAAAAAGCCTTCGGAAAGCTCATCGCTGGTTGCTTTTGTGCGGATGGCAATGCGTAATTCGGCGTGGAATTCAAAGGCGCCCTGGCAGTCACTACACACTTTGAGGTGCGAGATAATGAGATCGGAGCGCCCAGGGGGCAACTCAGAATCAAGGAAGCGCTCGAGTTCTTGAAGTGTTTCTTGGCAGTCAGCCATGGCTACTCATCCTGGGGTCCTATGAGGGACTCATTGACGAGCCCACGTTCTCTTGCGTACTCATACAACATCTTTTGCATCGCTTTTCTTCCCCGATGCAGGCGAGACATCACCGTACCGATGGGTACTTCAAGTATTTCAGCGATTTCTTTGTACGAAAACCCCTCCACATCGGACATAAGAAGTGGAATACGGAAGGATTCGGGGAGTTCCTCGATGGCGTTTTTCACCTCATCGTCGGTGAACATCTCCAACATTTGGTCTTCGGCAGATTGACTCAATTGTGATTGGTCAAATGCGCCAAGCCGCTTAAACAAGTACAACTCTTCTACTTCGTCGAGTTCTGTTTCTGTGGGCTTGCGTAATTGCGAATTGTATTTGTTGATGTACGTGTTGGTAAGAATGCGAAACAACCAAGCTCGTAGGTTGGTGCCTTGTTGATAGGAATCAAAGGCGCGCCAAGCCTTGGTAAAAGTTTCCTGCATGAGATCTTCTGCGTCTGCACGGTTTCGAGTCATACGCAATGCAGTGCTGAATAACTGAGGCGCATATTGCATTGCATCAACGCTAAAAGTTTCTCTACCAATTTCTTTTGCCATGAGTTATTGCAATCGTGCGGGCTTAGCGACGGCAACTACAGAATCAGTGGCTACAACAAAGCGTTCTAGAAAATCTGCTAACTGAGTGCGTTCATTGTGTGGGAAGCGTTCCATGATTCCCAAGATGACTGAACGACGCCGTTCGGCAACGATTGCGTGCACTGTTCTTCCGCGCTCGGTTGCAGCAATTTCTACAACGCGCCCGTCACCTTCATGGTGAACTTTTCTGGCCAAGTTGTCTTTGATGAGGCGTTGCACCGCGCGTGTTGCAGTACTGGGATCAATGCGCAAGTACTCTGCGAGATCACTCATGCGACACGACTCCACAGTAACGAGTAAGTCCAGTGCATCCATTTGTCCAGGTTCAACAGATTCATCATGGGTGCTACACGGTCCATAAATGGTTTCCTTCAGTGCACTAGCCGCAGCACCACGACGTATCTCTCGCCAGGCACGACCAATACGACCGGCCATTTCTAGGTTTTCTTCATTTGCGGGCAACTGATTCATGGTGACTCTCTTACTAGGGTAACCATATGGCAATTGGGGGAAGTGAACAGTCGATTTCACAGGTGAACAATGTCGTGGTTCTCTTGTTAGACAGCCTGAATCGTCACGAAATTGGAGCCTATGGAGGCACGCAATTCGACACGCCTAATCTGAACCGTTTGTCTGCGCGTTCAACAACATTCACAAACCATCACACGGGATCGCTTCCCTGTATTCCTGCACGCCATGACCTATTAATAGGTGCGTGGGATTTTCTGTGGCGACCGTGGGGCTCTATTGAGTTATGGGAAGAACCCATCACGGCATCGTTGCGTCGACGAGGTGTGGTGACGCAGTTGATCACCGACCATCCGCACTTGTTTGAAGTGGGTGGAGAGAACTACCACACAGATTTCACTGCGTGGGCATATGAGCGTGGTCATGAAAGTGATCCATGGAAAACACGCCCGGATCCCTCATGGTTGGGAACGCCCACATATGGTCGCGGTCACACGCACTATGACAATTCACGTGGGTATTTCCGAGGAGAAGAAGATTTCCCCGGACCTCGCACCATGCAAGCTACTGCTCGGTGGTTATTGGAAGACGCACCTATACATCGCGCCAAAGGTGAGCCTTTCTTTTTGTTTGTCGATGAATTTGATCCACATGAACCTTTTGACACTCCCGAACAATGGGCCTCTCGATACGACGACTCGTGGGAAGGCGCACATCTCACATGGCCACCATATGCAGTTGATGCACTGAAGAACGGCGTGATTACCGAACGCGATGCCGTGCAGATTCGCGCACAATACGGTGGCAAGTTATCGATGATTGATCACTGGTTAGGCAAAGTGCTCGACGCATTAGATGCCACCAATTCTTGGGATGACACAGTGGTGATTCTCACTTCTGATCACGGTCATTATCTCGGTGATCGCGATGTACACGGCAGAGATGTATGGGGTAAGCCTGGCGTGCCGGTGTACAAACCATTGGGCCATATTCCTTTAATGGTGGCGTGGCCAGGCAAACCAGCAACAACATCACACGCATTGACCACATCAACAGATATTCACGCCACTATCGCCGATGTGTTTGATGCACCCATCTCTCACGTGGCGCACGGGTCATCACTTGCCCCAGTGATGACAGGTGAAACAACACATGTACGCGACTGGTTGTTAACAGGTGTGTGGGGTCGAGAGGTGCAACTAGTAACGGACAATTGGCGATACACGAGAGGTCCATCAGGCGAGAACATGCCGCACTCCATGTGGTCGAATCGTTGGAGCACGATGCCCATTGCTTCTATGCCGGATTACCGAATGCCGATGCCAGATGCGCGCGCAGTTCTTGATTTCATGCCCGGTAGCACCATTCCTGTGATTCGTCAGCCATTCCGTGAAGGGGACATGTTGCCATTCTGGGCGTATGCGAAACAGTACGAGACATTGTTGTTTGATCGCAAAGAAGATCCCGACGAAACAACAAACAGAATTTCTGATGCGATGGCAAATGATGCTGAAGAGTTGCTGCGCACTGCGTTGCTAGAAGTGAATGCACCCAGCGAACATTTTGAACGCTTGTCGTTGACGTAACTGATTATTCTTCACCGCGGTCATAGGGACAGTGACGACAAATGTTGCCACAGCAGTAGCCGCGACGCGTGAGATACAAAGATGTCATTACTACAAGACCCGTCTCGGGATCTGTGTAGAAATCTTGACCCGCGCGCACGGCAGCATCATGCTTGGCGCGCACCTCGGGGCTCATTCATTTAGTGTGCCGTGTGGAATTGCGAACATGTAGCTACAACGGGATTTTCTTGCCGGTGTAATGAATTACAACGCCAGTGCCCAATAACCCAAAGGCAATGAGCAATGGCTGAAGGTCTAACTGGGTGGCCATGGCGGCTGTGGCCACAATTCCCACCGCAGGCAACACCGGAAACCAGCCAACATCTCCCTTGATGCGGAAGGGGCGATGGTCGTGTGGGCGTCGACGACGCAAGATGATGACAACGATGTTGACGACAATGAACATCACATAAATAAGTGCATTTGAGGCTTCGGCCAGCATTTCTATTCCGCCAAGGAGCGCCAAAAACATGGCCCCCATCATCACAACACCGAGAGCGAATCGTGGTGAACGCCCTTTATGCACCACGGCAAAGCGTGGATGGAGATGCCCGGTGTTGGCCATGCTGTAGAGCATGCGCGATGCCGCAACCGATGCAAGCAAAGTGGTGTTAGCGGTAGTTGCCAATGCAATCCCGCCCACGACATCTACTGCAACTCCACCAATTGCAATTTCCATCACAGCGGTCAGTGGTTGTTCTGCATTGGTTAAACCCTCAACTCCCAACACACTGACGGCCACAATGGCCACTGCAATGTAGATGAGAGTGGAAATTCCAAGTGCAAGAAATAAGGCACGGGGAATTGTGTAGGTGGGATTATGAGTTTCTTCCGACAAAGTAATCACTTCATCAAAGCCAATGTATGCAAAGAAAATAATTGCAGCACCACTGAGTACTCCGCTTGCACCATTTCCTTCAAATAGGTTGACGTCTCCCACCGAGTCTGCCCCAAGAACAACAACAGCGGCTAGACCACCAATTTGAATTGCACTTAAAGCAATAATGAGCCAGCGTGCATGTTGCATGCCAGTGAGTGCAATGAGCCAGACCGCGAGAAGAAGAAGTATTGCGCCGGGTCGCTCAGAGATATTGACGAACTCAGAGAGATAGCGGGCAAACCCCAACGAGACAGCACCTGCCGCCACGACCAACGCAACTGCCATTGCCCATCCAGTAGTGAATGCGATCCAGTCGGGGAAGACTTGTCGTGCAAATTCATGTTCTGATCCTGCGCGCGGAAACATGGAAGTGAGCTCCATGTAGCTCAACGCAGTGAATGCACAGACAAAGGCTGACACGATCATGGACATCCACAACATGGCGCCCGCGCGCTCGGCGGCTGGGCCAATCAGAATGTAGATGCCGGCTCCGATGATGACGCCGATGCCACTTGCTGTGACGTGATGGAGACCTAGAACACGAGTGAAGTGTTCTACATGAACAACCTCAGGGGTTGAGGAGGTTCCATGTTTCGTCATCGAGAATTCCCGTTCTTGCAAGATTGTTATCTGTTTGAAATTCAAACACCGCGCGTGCCATTTCCGGTCCGAAATAGATATCAACGTTACGCACGTACTTCAGTTGTTGAAGTTTTTCGAGCGCTTGTTGAACCAATGCTCCTTGATGACACTTCTCTAGAGGAAGGGTAGTTTTCTCAAAGAATCCCTCACACTTTGTGTCGAAGGATTTCAATACTTCGTTTTCATTCAAGACACATTGAGTCTCTTTGACGAATTTTGGGTGAGAGTTTGTGGGCCAAAGAATGCAGGCAACATCTTGGGGCGGGATGAGATCAATAGTTGCAAGACCCACATTGGGCACAAAACAACTAGATGCAAAACGAGTGAGAGGCAATTCACGAAGACAAATTGCAGTGTCGGTCCACTTGTTGTTAATGAATCGATACAAGCGTGTATCTCGGCAGCCTTCGTCTTCACAATTCCAAGAATCACGATCTGTATCGCCCATAGCCCAAGTTTGTGTGCACTTTTCAACTTTTACTTTTTCGCCGTAGCTTTGCGAGATTGCTTGTGCATCACAGGGAACTTCTGTCTCACCGGAGGCAGGGACAAGTTGATGCAGTGTTGTAGACGTAGTGACGATGTCAGAAGTTGTCTGAGTAGATGACGTGGTGGTTGCGCATCCAGCGAATATCAAGACCCCAATGAATAGTGATGATGTGACTGTTACTTTCATTTCAAGAAACTTGTTGCAGAAATTCATCAATGTGATGTACGTGTTGCTGTAGTCCTTGGCGCCAGGTGGAAAACCATTCAGCAGGAATATCTGCTGCGATTGCTTGCAGGTACACAAGAACAGCCTCAGGCATGCCTTCCACACGTGGGGCTAATTCGTTGTACAACACAAAATCACTGCACCCTTGGTGTGGGGTATGCACAAGATCAATACGGCGTGATTGTTGTGCCACGTGATCTGTGCGGGCTCGAAGAATGTTCCACGCAGGGTCGGCATCTGTTGATGGCGGAGTCGTGGTGTCGGCCTGTCCTACAAGTAGCAATGTGGGCTGGGTGAGCGATGCAAAGAACTCGGTTGACATGGTCCTGGTGTAGCCCTGGGCTGCCACCGTGGCGCGCACGCGCTTATCCGGAGTGTTCTCGTGCAAAAACGACGTTGTCGCAAGTGCAGAGAGGCCTCCGTAACTGTGGCCGCCGACAAAGACTCTCTGAGCATCTACAGAGCCGATCAGCCAGTCTGTCAATGGTGCGTGCTGGCCAAGCGCTGCATCAATACACAGACGAAGATCTCCTTGTCGATTGCGCTCGTTGGTGACGTCGTCCACGTTGTTTCCTAAAAACCAATCAAAGAGTCCATCGCCGGGGTGATCTGGTGAGATCACGATGTAGCCACGTGAGGCAAGTGCTTCACACAACAAGCTGTAGTTATGTCGTGTACCGGTACGACCATGGGACCACACAATGAGTGGGTGTGTGCCTGGGCTTATAGGTGAGTTCTCATGAGCACTTGCAGATGTGAATCGCACACCAGGGATGAGTTCGTATTCGGTGATAGCGCCTGAATCTGTGGAGGCGGGATACCAGATGTCAATGCCAAGCAGTCGATCACTGCGCGCAGAATCGACAGTCAACGTAGAAACATGGCCCACTCGGTGAGTGAGTGGTTCAAGCGGTGGTGCAGATGTAAGTGTCATATGAAGCCCAAGATAGGAGGTATCTCTACTGCGGAGTTGCGACGAGTACCGGAATAACGCGCGAAGTCTTGGCGCGGTACTCGTTGTATTGGGGGAAAACTTCAGCGGAGCGGTCCCACCACAGTGTTCTCTCATCGCCTGTTATTTCACGGACAGTAAAGCGATGTGCCTCGGGGCCATCTTGTACCAATACCTCGGTGGGGTGAGCAAGAAGATTCGAATACCAATCAGGGTTCTGATCAGAACCACCACGAGATGCAACGAGTGCATATTCGCCCTCGTGCTCAACACGCATCAGTGCAATCTTTCGCACGTTGCCTGACTGAGCACCACGCATAGTCACGATGATGACGGGAATGCCCGTCTCCAGCAGGGTGTTTCCTTTGGTTCCACCAGATTTCTCATACTCATCAACTTGATCTCTCACCCATGCGCTTGTGCTGGGAACGTATGTGCCTTCAAGATGAGCCATGGTGTGAGTGTAGATGTTGGGTAACAATTCTCAGTTTCTATGGAGCCCAAGATGAGAATCGAACTCAATGAGAGAGCCAGTCTTTAAGTTTCGTAAGAGCATTAGCTCCTGAAGTGATCCGCGAGAACGAATCGAGAATCGAAATTCTATCGTAATGTTAGGGTCAGTGAAGTGAGGCGTTTTCTTACTGTCGGCATCTCAGTTTCACTTCTTTCTCTCATCGGTGGATGTGCTTTCTCAACATCAACTACGACCAGTCCATCTGTGGCGACAGAAGTAGCAGGTGATAGGTGTAGCGGCTCGGGGGTGAGAAACACATCTGGAACATTGGAATGTCGACAAATCGCGGGCGGTGCTTTGGAGTGGGTTGTAGTAACTGCGAGTCCATCAGCACCTGCGAGAGCCACGGGGAGTGAAGCGGTATCAAATTGTCAACTAGTCGAACCGGTGTCAGGAACAGGAAATGGAATGATGGTTGGCTTTCCAGCCATCACGACGAATCTGCCTTTGACTGGGAACCTCACCATCGGTTTGGTTCCAATTGATTTTCCGGATGCGCCAGGTACATATGAGCCGTTGCCAGAAGCGCAAATACAGATGGACTTGTTCCGTTCATGGATCGACCGAGTCTCAGGTGGTCGCGTGACGGTTACCTTCCGAACAAGCAGTGTGTGGTCTCGGGTCCAGTCCGCGTCAACAAACTACGGACTGGAACGTTCCGGCTGGGGAAGAACACTTGCGCAGGAGGGAGTGGCCGCAGTCGACCCCGAGTTTGATTTCACCGGAGTTTCCGTGGTGTTCTTTTATCTCCCTCGGACGATTCAGGGTGTTGCTGAAGGCTTCAATCAAAACGACGGTTCGAATGGACAACGAATCAGAACGAATGAGGGCGATATCCAGTTCTGGTTTGGCGCTGGGAAATACTTCTATCGGTCGGGATTTTCAGTCTTTTCTTATCTTGCTCATGAAATCATGCATTCATTCGGTCTAGTTGATCTCTACGTTCGAACATGGTCAGGGTCCGATCCTCAACCAATGAGTGGATACGACATCATGGCTAATCAAGATTTTGGTCAGGAACTATCTACCTGGTCCCGTTTTCTTCTCGGCTGGCTAGATGACGACCAGGTGTACTGCCTGAGCAGTTCCGCAGTTACGTCGAGAGAAATCAACCTAGTGCCTTTGAATCGATCAATCGATGGTTACAAAGCTGTGATGATTCCACTTTCTGCTATGAGAATTCTTGTTGTGGAATCTCGTAGACGAGAGTATTTCTCGACACAATTTCCGCTTGGTTCGGACGGAGCTATTGCCTACGTTGTTGATGTGTCAGTTGGCAACGGGATGGGAAGCCACGTACTTCAAGTACCAATAGGGCACGACCTCATTCGACCGGCGGGACTACCGCCCGTTTATGATGCATTCATCCGCAAGGGCGAATCAATCACAACGGATGGCATAACCGTCACCGTTACCGAATCTGGGGATCACGATACGGTTCGAATCTCGAAATAATGGTATGGAGCCCAAGATGAGAATCGAACTCACGACCTACGCATTACGAGTGCGTTGCTCTACCGACTGAGCTACCTGGGCGGGTAGACGAATAACGATACCGACCCTCTAGCGGGCTACGACATCTCCGGGTGCAACTGGGCGCGAGGTGTCTGGATTAGCTCGTGCTATCTGCACCGCAGCCCAAATAAAGAGGAACTGAAAAGGCAGGCGCGCATAGGAGACGAATTGCTCACTTGCAGCACGATCACGCCAATCCCATGTCATATAGAGATTCGCTGGATACACCGCGATGAACAGAGCCACTGCCAAATATGCACCGCGACGACGAGTACTTGAACGAAACAACATAAGCGCAATCACGATTTCGGCGACACCACTTACATACGTCCAAAAAGCTTCATTAGGCGGCAGCCATGGCGGGACGATGTCGTTGAAGAATTGCGGGTTCACAAAATGCATGACACCGGCAAACAGCATGAAGAATCCCATCACGACGGCGATGCGATTCCAGAAGGGCGTATTCATTCGTGTGCCTCCGCGAGAACAAATTGAAGAGCAGCATCGGCTGCGGGTGAGGGAAGTGACCAAATGAGATTACGCAACAAAATCGCTTCATTCACATTTAATGCCAGATGGCGCATTGCTTCGTGCAGGCGAGAGATTGCTGCAACGTATGCCTCTGGATGCAAGATGTGCCCGTTGCGAGTGAGTTCATCTCGGTAGATGCCAGCAATCTCGGTGAGGCCTGCACGCAGTTCATCTGTGCGATGGCGGCGCACTTCACGTTTGTGTTTTTCTTCAAGCGCTTTCTTTCCACCGCGCTTTACTCCCATGACGGCAAGTGTCTTTTCAAGATCTGCAATCTCTTGTTCATGCCGTTGATGAATAGGTTCCACAGACTCATCAATCATCGCCACTATTTGTTCCACAATGGCAATCACTGTCGCACCTGTTCCATCAATGCGCCGTGGAATGTTTGCGAAAAATTCTCTCCGCTTCACTAATTGACGGTCTGATGCCAGAAGACGTGCTCGCGTGAGACTGCCGTGTGCAGATCGCGCTGCAACTGTTGCAATCTCTGATAACACACCTTCGGTTAACAACACATCAACGACAACACTGTCATTAAGTGCCCCAAAGTGCACTGTGAAACATCGCGACACAATCGTGGCAAGAGTGTCATCTACTTGGTCGGCAAGCAACACAAAGAACACTCCAGGAGGCGGCTCTTCTAATGTTTTGAGCAAGCGCACGATGGCCGCGGGCTGCATGAGATTGATCTCGTGCATGATGATGACTTTGCGGTTGCCTTCGGTGGGGGTCACAGATGCAAGGCGCACTACTTCTTCGGATTGATCCTTGATGATGGATGCGCCTTCGCGCACCACCAAGTGAATGTCGGGATGAGCACTACGTTGCGCGAGGTCATTGGTGCGATCGGTGGGGTCATCGTTGTGTGCAAGTAAGACACCAGCAAATGTGCGTGCGGCTTCTTCTTTGCCGCAGCCCTCAGGCCCCACGAAGAGATATGCATGAACGGGTTGTGTAGCAGCGGTGCGTAAAAGGCCGACAGCTCGGTCTTGGCCGCGTATTGAGTCCCACACTGAAGTCACAATGTGAGACTACTGAGAAAGTCGAGCGAGCACCTTGGTGTGGATATCGGCCTCAACATCGTCTTTGGGCATCGTGCCGTCGATAACTATCCAGCGTTCGGGATCTGCTTGCCGCAGTTCAGAAAAACCCTGCGCAATACGAGCGAAAAACTCGGCACCTTCGCGCTCGAAGCGATCAAGATCACGCTTGGCAAGTCGCTCATTGAGCACATCTGTAGGGACATCGATGTAAATCACAATGTCGGGGAGACGATCACGTAGTGCCCATTGAGAAATTGCAAGAAGATCGGTGGTGCCCAGTTGTCTGCCATACCCCTGGTAGGCGAGCGTGGAATAAATGGAACGGTCACTGACCACATGTTGACCATGAGCAAGCGCCGGAGCAATAACTTCGGCCATGTGTTGGGCACGATCTGCAGCCATCAGCAATGCTTCGGTGCGGCGATCCATCTCTACGTTGTCGGGATTCGCCAAGATTGCGCGCAACTCAGTGCCAATGCGCGTTCCACCTGGTTCACGCGTGATGACAGCATCGAGATGTTGACCTAGACGGGTGGTGTGCGTGCTTTTACCGCACCCCTCTAAACCTTCTAGTGCAATGTAGACCGGCGCGTTCACTCGCCCTCAGATTCAGCGACAGGCTTTTCCTTTGGTGCAGCCGCTTTCTTGGGCGTTGATTTCTTTGCTGCAGTTTTTTTAGCTGTAGTCTTCTTGGCTGCTGCCTTTTTTGCAGGAGCTTTCTTCGCAGCAGATTTACGCGCACCAGATTTCTTCTTCGGTCCACCATTGGCTTCGATGTATTCGCGACGCAATTGCAAAAGTTCGTATGCGCGCTCGTTAGTCATCAGTTCCATGCGATCTCCGCGTGTGAGTCCCGCGTTGGTTTCACCATCGGTCACGTAATCACCAAAGCGACCTTCTTTACCTACAACAGGCTTTCCACTTGCAGGATCATTACCGAATTCTTTTAGTGGTGGTTTAGCTGCTGCACGACCACGACCAAACGTACGTGGAGTGGCGAGCAGAGCAAGTGCTTCTTCCAAAGTGATTTCGAGAATCTGTTCTTCGGTTTGTAGAGAACGACTTTCTTTTCCTTTAGAGACATACGGGCCATAACGACCGTTTTGCGCGAGCACCATTTCACCGTCTGAGGGGTCTGGGCCCAATTCACGTGGCAGACCCAGCAGATCAATTGCATCCTTCATGGTGATGCGTTCGATGTTCATTGTTTTGAACAGCGACACCATCTTCGGCTTTTCCATGCCACCAGGTGGTTCATCCATGGTGCCCCACTGCACATACGCGCCATAGCGGCCTGTCTTTGCGAATACTGGATGCCCATTCCATTCACCAATGGGAACATCACCCTTGGGTGCGCTTAACAAACCAAGAGCAATGTCGAGTGTGAGCTCATCTGGGGTCATGGAGTCTGGAACGCTTGCAGTGTTTTCACCTGAGCGCACATATGGCCCATAGAGACCTGGCTTCACCACAACATCGTCACCGGTGGCGGGGTGAGCTCCCAATATAAAGGTGTTCAGAGTTGCCGCATCAATGGTGTCGAGATTTGAAGTGACGATGTTTTTCAGGCCTGGCTCGTGTTCACCACCGAAGTAGAACTCCTGCAACCATGTGCCCTTTTGAAGTTCGCCACGTGCAATTGCGTCAAGATCAGCGTCAAGATCAGCGGTGAACTCATCGTTCACAAGTGCTTCAAAGTTTTCTGTCATCAGACGAATCACTGAAAACGCTGTCCATGTAGGGACAAGTGATGTTCCCTTTTTCCAGAGGTAATGGCCGCGGTCAACCATGGTGGAGATAATTGACGCCCACGTTGATGGACGACCAATACCTTTTTCTTCCAGAACTTTCACCAACGAAGCTTCGGTGTATCGCGGTGGTGGTGTGGTGGCATGTGGCGTTCCTGAATAATGATCCACGGAAACTTTTTGCCCCGCAGCAAGATCGGGTAACAACAACGCCTTCTCATCGTCGCTCTCGGTTTCATCTTCGTCACGAGATTCTTCGTATGCCGCGCGGTAGCCAGCAAACTTAATGGTGGTTCCACTTGCGGTGAATTCACAATCACTACGTGAGGCATCGTTAGCCGTTGCACCCATGCGCAAGGTCACGGTTTGTCCGATGGTGTCAGACATCTGTGAGGCCAATGTGCGTTGCCAGATCAATCGGTACACCGCAATGTCTTGCCCGCGAAGTTCGCTGCTGAGCGAGTCTGGTGAACGCAAGGGAAGTGCAGGACGAATAGCTTCGTGCGCTTCTTGAGCGTTCTTTACTTTATTGGGGAACGTACGTGTGGTGTTATGAACGTAGTCCTTGCCGTAATCGCGCTCAATGTAGGAGCGCACTTCTGAAAGTGCTTCCGATGACAATGTCACCGAGTCTGTACGCATGTAAGTAATGAAGCCGCGTTCATAGAGGCCTTGAGCAACACTCATCACTTGTCGAGCAGACAAGCGCAGTTTGCGACCTGCTTCTTGCTGCAATGTAGAAGTGGTGAATGGTGCCTTTGGCGATGAGCGATACGGCTTTTCATCACGTGAACGTACGACAAGATCTGCGCTCGTCAATCCTGTAATGAGTTCGTTGGTGCGTTGCTCGTCGAGCACAACGACATCGTTTTGCTTTTCGCCTTGTTCGGTGAAGTCTTTACCGCTGGCAACGCGAGTGCCATTGATGGAGTGCAGTTTTGCAACAAAGTTTGGCGTTGTGGACGTGTGTGCTTCAAGTGAGAAGTAGTCGGCTGCACGAAACTTGATGCGTTGCCATTCGCGTTCAACCACAAGACGCAGTGCAGGGCTTTGTACACGACCAGCAGACAAACCGCGATTGACGCGACGCCACAAAACTGGCGAGACTTCGTATCCATAGAGGCGGTCGAGAATGCGTCGAGCTTCTGCGGCATCCACAAGCCCGTAGTCGAGATCACGGGGATTAGCCACTGCTTCTTGAATCGACTTTTCGTTGATCTCGTGGAACACCATGCGGTAGTGAGGCACTTTTGGTTTGAGGTGTTCGAGGAGATGCCAAGAGATGGCTTCGCCTTCGCGATCTTCGTCGGTTGCGAGATAGAGAGCGTCTACCTCTTTTAATGCTGCCTTGAGCTCCTTGACGACAGTGCGCCCTCTCTCGGTGAGTTCATAAGAGGGCTTAAAACCATTCTCCACATCTACGGCCAACCCCTTGCTGGGGAGGTCGGCAATGTGCCCTACTGAGGGTCGAACATCGAAGTCCGGCCCCAAGTATTTGGAGATGGTTTTTGCCTTAGCGGGGGATTCAACAATTACGAGTGACTTAGCCATACCTTTTTCATCGCTACGTGATAAACCCCTGCCTTGTCAAGGCAACATGCTCAAATCCTTATGGCACTAGGGTTTCGTGGTTCCGACTTGGGCATGGGTGCCCTCGACATCGATCTGGGGAAGCACCCGATCGAGCCATTTGGGGATCCACCAGTTGCGTGCTCCGAGCAGTTCCATGGTGGCCGGAACCAACAACATGCGCACCACTGTTGCATCGATGAAAACAGCTACCGCCATACCCAGTCCGAAGAGCTTCAAAGAGCGATCATCGCCGAGGACAAATGCAGCGAACACGCACACCATGATCAGGGCAGCCGCTGTGATGACACGTGCAGTTGCGGCCACACCATCTGCAACTGCAAGCGCGTTGTTGCCAGTTTTTTGAAACTCTTCTTTCATGCGCGAAAGCAAGAAAACTTCGTAGTCCATGGAAAGACCAAACACGATGGCGAATAGGAACATAGGTGCCCAGGCTTCAATTGGTCCTGGCTTTCCTACGCCAAAAAGATCTGCAAGCCAGCCCCATTGGAACACCGCAACGATGACTCCGTAGGAAGCACCCACTGACAACAAGTTCATGAGAACAGCTTTGAGCGGAACTAACAAACTACGAAACACCATCATCAAAAGAATGAAGGACAACAACAGCACTATTCCTATGAGAAAGAACAACCGCGAACCGAGGTAATCCGAAAAATCAATAGATGCAGCCGTCCAGCCACCAAGTTTTGCGTCAATATTTGCCGCTGGAATCACGTCATCGCGTAGGCGATGCACAAGTTCGGTTGTTTCGGCATCTTGTGGTGCTGTGGTTGCAATCAAATTGATGAGCGCAACATCGGGCGAAGGAAGTGGTAGTCGTCCGGCGTATGCAACTCCATTGGTGTTCAGCAATGTGTCAATAAATCCGTCGACGACAACTGCGTCGTTTGCGGCATCCCCTGTGATGGTGATCAACATTGGTCCGTTGTAACCAGGACCAAAACCTTCAGCGATGAGATCATAGGCCTTGCGCACAGTTGCATCTTTTGGTGCGTTACCGAAATCTCCGAAGCCCAAACGAATAGAGAACATAGGAATAGACAAAATTCCAAGAAGCACTGTTGCGCCAATTAATGCTGTCCATGGTTTGCGTTGCACCGTGCGACTCCAGCGCCACCACACACTTTGTTTGTGATCGTTTTGTGCTTTGTGTGGAAGGAATGTACGCAATGAAGGTACAACGAGGCGCAATAGCTGAACGATGAGTGCAACAAGCATTCCAGCCAACAAAATCGCATAGTTATGGGTGAAAACTGCAACAAAGCCACTCACAACAAATGCAATTAAACCTACGAGTGCTGCGCGCGTGGTGTCATCAATTTTGTTGCCCACCATTGCTAACAATGCAGGCAACAATGTGACGCTTGCAATCACCATTGTTGCAACACCAATAGACATTGCAATGGCAAATCCACTGACGAACTCGAGACCAATAGTTAACAAACCGAGGAGCGCAATGATGACAGTGATGCCTGCAAAAATGACCGCACGACCAGATGTATTGATGGCCTCCAAGATTGCATCTTCACGATCGCGGCCGTCATGGAGTGCTTCACGGAATCGGGTGACTATAAACAGCGCATAGTCAATTCCTACGCCAATACCAATCATGGCCACCATCGAGGTTGCCGCATCGGGCATGCTGACAATATTGCTGGCAATGGTGACGATGCTGGAAGCAACAGCGAGTCCGAGAAGTGCAATTCCGATGGGTAATCCCATTGCTAGCACTGAACCGAATGCAAGAACCAAAATGATGATGGCTGCAAGTAAACCCAACGCTTCGCTCTCTGGAATTGGAAACACTGCAAAGAGATCGCCGCCGTATTCCACCTGCACACCATTGATTGCGATGGGCTGCATGATGTCGGTGATTTTGTCGACGTAGGGCTGTCGCTGGCCAAGATCCATGCGTGGTACATCGACAGTTGCATAGGCGATGATGCCCGAATCACTAATTTGATTTGTCATCACAAAAGGACTGGTGACATCAACGTTGTCTAAAGCATCAATACGCTCGAACGCATCTGTAAGTGATGCAACAAACTGTTCATCGGTGAAACCCTCTGGCGAACTAATGACAATTTGAGAAGAGATGCCTGCCTGGATGGGGTTAATGGTGGTGAGGATGTCATTGACTTCGCGAGCCTCGCTGGAGGGTAAATCCATAGACGTCTCAAACGCTGGCCCCACGCGCATGCTCCCAATGGCAAGCGCGATGGCCAAAGGAATCCAGAAGGCGAAAACAACCATGCGCTTGTGGCGCACGCAAAAACGGGTGAGAGGTAAAAGCACGGGAAATCCTGTATTTGTCGGGGTCTATAAAGAATAGAAAGTAAGGGCCATGTGATGCTCTTGTCCCGATACGGTTTTATGAAATGGATGCACATGTCACACCTCCGAACACGGACGATTTCCCCGTGCTG
>JAUMDU010000024.1:0-2185 GCA_032121425.1 Ilumatobacteraceae bacterium
AAATCTAAAAACGTCGGCCCACCAACATGGCGAATGCCAACCTCGGCTGCTCCTCGATGGGCGTATTCATGGTGAAAATACATATCAAGTTGGGTTGTGGTGCCAGAGAGCAATGATTCAACAGCACCATGGCGAGAGCCAAGCATCACAGTCTCAGGATCCATGACTGCACCTTCTGCAGCCCAGACAATCTTCAAGAAATCCTGTAAATCAACATCTTCAGAAACTCCGCGCAACAAACCCATTGGTGTGTGAGTGTGAAGGTTTATCAGTCCTGGCATGAGAAGTTTTCTCTTTCCAGAAATTCGCTTCACATCCCCAGTAACTTCGATGTCAGTACCAATCTTGGTAATTACTCCGTCAATTATTAATACTGAGACATTTCGAAGAACGTCATTCGTCTCGTTCACAGTGATGACATAGTCAACATTTTCAATGAGAATTTGTGTCATCGGTATGCTTTCACAAATTCTTCAAGCACTTTCAAGACATCATCACTGCCAAGTGCTAGTACTCGATTGAGTTCATCCATGGAGATTGGTTCATCGCTCAGTCCCGCTGCAGGATTCACGATGAGAGAAATTGCGGCGTAACGAAGACCGATTTCCTTCGCGAGCGTGACTTCGGGAACTCCAGTCATACCAACAACATCCGCACCTAATACTTGGCACATCTTGATTTCTGCAGGTGTTTCAAAACGTGGACCTTCAAAGCATGCATAGACCCCACCGTCTTTCATAGTGATGTTCGCACGTTTTGCCGCAGTCATTAGTGATGTTCGTAGTTCTGGATGATACGCATCCATGACGTCTGTATGAACTACACCTTCTGGTGTGGTTCCATCAAAAAATGTAACTGGGCGTTGTTTGGTGAAATCAAGAAAGTCACTGAGACATACCAGTGAGCCAGGAATAAGTTCTGGGTTCACACCACCAGTGACATTAATGGCAACCACATCGTCAACACCTTGATCTTTCAGTGCCCTGATGTTTGCTCGGTAATTGATCAAATGTGGTGGGGTGGAATGACCACTTCCATGACGGGTGAGGAAGATGACTTCAACTCCGTACCAGGAGCCGCGGGTGAACTTGGCTGAACCAAAGGCAGTTTCAACACTCTGATCTACTGCGTTTTCTAAAGTCGCAAGTGAATAGAAGCCAGTGCCAGCAATGATGCCAAGTGGAGCCATATCTCCTACTTCAAGAAATCTGGGCCGAAGGCACCTGGTAGTAACTCGGCCATGGTGATAACTCGTCCGTCATCCCAGATTAAGAGCTCCGGTCCACCGTGTTCGTAGAGCAGTTGCCGGCATCGGCCACAGGGAGTGAGTGAATTTCCCTCCCCATCTACACAGGCAAATGCAACGATTTTGCCGCCACCCTGCATCGCGAGCGCTGAGACAAGACCGCACTCAGCGCAGAGGGTGAGACCATATGAAGCGTTTTCAACATTGCAGCCACTGACAATCGCGCCAGATTCACAGAGGGCCGCTGCCCCAACAGGGTATTTGGAGTAAGGGACATACGCCAATTTCATGACTCGCTTGGCTTCAGTCAACAGGTCATTCCAAATCGCGTCAGTTATTTCACTCATGTCAGAAGCCTAGAAGAAGGTGTCCGAGTTCACGCTTCTAGGGACTACCTTGAAGGCGTAACGCCATTACGATTTGCCCATTCATTGAGGAGAGATTCCATGTCGACAGGCACCCTGTATCGAGGCCGCGAAGGTATGTGGTCATGGGTATTGCACCGCATCACTGGTGTCTCGGTCTTTCTCTTTCTTTTTGTCCACGTACTTGATACCGCCCTTGTTCGGGTAGATCCAGCGCTCTATGACGCTGTGATTGAAACATACAAAACTCCAATCGTGAACTTGATGGAAGTTGGGCTTGTTGGTGCAGTGCTTTTTCATGCGCTCAATGGTGTGAGAATTGTGTTGATTGATTTTTGGTCCAAGGGTCCGCGCTATCAGCGTGTGATGTTGTGGACAATAGTTGCACTCTGGGTCATCGTCATGATTCCAGGAACCTATTACATGATGAAACATACGATTGAAGTTATGTTTGGGGTGTCACTGTGACAACGCCAATCATTGAAGCACCACGCAGTCGTGGCAAGAGCAAAACAAACTTCGAACTCATCTCGTGGATCTTTATGCGAGTCTCCGGCATTTTGCTGATTGGACT
>JAUMDU010000024.1:2195-2651 GCA_032121425.1 Ilumatobacteraceae bacterium
TTGATGGTGGTGTGCAACGAATTAACTTTGCATTCGTTGCCGGCCGCTGGGCAAGTCCATTTTGGCAAGTGTGGGATTTGTTGCAATTGTGGCTTGCGATGTTGCACGGCACGAATGGTCTTCGAACAGTTATCAATGACTATGCCGAACGAGCAGGTACACGCTTTACGCTACAAACGTTGTTGTATGTGGGATCAGTCTTCATCATCATTCTTGGTACCTACGTGATTTTCACATTCGATCCAAACATTGGATCAGAGGGATAGCATGGTTGAGATTCATAAATACGATGTCATCATCGTCGGTGCAGGTGGCGCAGGTATGCGGGCTGCACTTGAATCAAGCACGCGTGCAAAAACTGCAGTGCTTACCAAGCTCTACCCAACTCGTAGCCACACAGGTGCAGCACAGGGTGGTATGTGTGCAGCACTTGCAAACGTTGAGGATGACAACTGG
>JAUMDU010000024.1:2661-4695 GCA_032121425.1 Ilumatobacteraceae bacterium
TAGTTGATCAAGATGCTGCAGAAATCATGTGTAAAGAAGCAATCGATGCAGTGCTAGATCTTGAGAAAATGGGACTTCCATTCAATCGAACTCCCGATGGCAAAATCGATCAACGCCGCTTTGGTGGTCACACCCGCAACCACGGTGAAGCAGCAGTTCGAAGGTCTTGCTATGCCGCTGATCGCACTGGTCATATGATTTTGCAAACCCTCTATCAAAACTGCATCAAGCAAGATGTTCAATTCTTCAATGAATACTATGTGCTTGACCTTGTCATGGATCCAAGTGGCGAGAAAGCTGCAGGTGTAGTTGCAGTTGAACTAGCAAGTGGAACAATTCATGTGTTTCACGCTAAAGCAATCATTTTTGCAACAGGTGGTTTTGGTAAAATTTTCAAAACCACATCAAATGCTCACACTCTCACCGGTGACGGTATGGGTGTTGTGTATCGAAGAGGAATTCCACTTGAAGATATGGAGTTCTACCAGTTCCACCCAACCGGACTTGCAGGACTCGGTGTATTGCTCACTGAAGGTGCACGCGGTGAAGGTGGCATCTTGCGCAATGAAAGTGGCGAGCGCTTCATGGAGCGCTACGCCCCAACCATCAAAGACTTAGCACCACGCGACATGATTGCTCGAGCTATGGTGCAGGAAGTTCGTGAAGGGCGTGGAGCTGGACCAAATAAGGATTATGTCTATCTCGATCTGACCCATCTTCCAAAAGAGCAGATTGAATCGAAACTTCCAGACATCACTGAGTTTGCTAGAACCTATTTAGGTGTGGACCCAGTTACCCAACTCGTTCCAGTCTTCCCAACTGCTCACTACGCAATGGGTGGTGTGCCAACAGATATTGAAACTCGAGTGCTTCGTAACAACACTGATGTAGTACCTGGTCTCTATCGACTTGGAACAAATTCGCTGCTTGATATCAACGTGTTTGGACGGCGTGCCGGCATTGCTGCAAGTGAATATGTCAAAGACGCCGACTGGCCTGAATTGCCTGCAAACCCTGAGTCCTATGTGGTCTCAATGCTTGAGGGGCTTCGCAACAACACGGGAACTGAACGAGTTCACATCCTTCGCAAAACTATGCAGGAGACAATGGATCTCAATGCTCAGGTCTATCGAACGGGAGAGACACTGCAGAAAGCACTTGATGATGTCCGCAGTCTCAAAGAACGGTATAAGTCAATCTCGATTTCAGATAAGGGCCTTCGTTACAACACTGATCTTCTCGAAGCAGTTGAACTTGGGTTTTTGCTTGATCTTGCGGAATCACTTGTTGTCAGCGCGCTTGCACGTAAAGAAACTCGTGGTGGCCATGCTCGTGAGGATTATCCAAACCGGGACGATGAAAACTTTATGAAACACACTATGGCTTATCTCACTGAGGATGGTGTGACGCTTGATTACAAGCCTGTTGTGATTACTCGCTATCAACCGATGGAGCGTAAGTACTAATGCAGACAATCTCATTAACATTTCGAATTCGCAGATTTAATCCTGAAACCGATACTGATGCGCATTGGGAAGATTACACAGTTGAGTGCTACCCCACCGATCGTGTGCTCGATGCCCTTCACACCATCAAGGCGGATCACGATGGGTCTCTCACCTTCCGCAGATCCTGTGGTCATGGAATTTGCGGTTCAGATGCAATGCGTATCAACGGGTTGAATCGACTTGCTTGCAAAACACTCGTCAAAGACCTGGATGCCTCATCCCCTGTGACCGTCGAAGCAATCAAGGGTTTACCACTTGAAAAAGATCTTGTGGTTGACATGGAACCATTCTTCAAGGCTTACCGGGAAATCAAACCATTCTTAATGACGTCAGGTGGAGAACCGACCAAAGAGCGTATTCAAAGCCCTGAAGAAAGGGCCCGATTTGATGACACAACCAAATGTATTTTGTGTGCTGCCTGCACAACTTCATGCCCAGTGTTTTGGACAGATGGTCAATACTTTGGTCCAGCAGCAATTGTCAGCGCACACAGGTTCATCTTTGACTCACGCGATGAAGGTGCATC
>JAUMDU010000025.1:0-5416 GCA_032121425.1 Ilumatobacteraceae bacterium
CTTTCACAAGGCGTGCGGCTGGCATTGCAACGTTGCTGCGTGGGTTACTGCGAGAACCTAAGAATTTGCTCACCACTTTGTGGTCTAGGGATCGCGACTTGATGAAGTCTTTCTTCACTCGGATTGCTTTTACTGGATTAGATGCTGCTGAACTTGATGTCAAGGCAATTGCCTTTGCTGATGAGGTCTATAGCGGTTGGATGCGAGAGGATGTCGCGCGTCGTTTTCGCTGGCACCAAGAACAAGGTCATGTGGTGGTGTTGGTGTCCGCATCATTCGATACCTATTTGGTTCCACTTGGTGATTTGCTAGAAGCCGATGCGGTGTTGTGCACTCGTCTAGAAATCGTGAACGGACTTTCAACAGGGAGATTAAGCGGCCCTAATTGTCGGGGTGCGGAAAAGGTCAGCCGTATCACTTTGTGGTGTCAAGAGGCTGGCATCCCACTTGATGCTGTGGAATATGCATATGGCGATTCGCGTGGTGATGACGAGATGTTGGAATTGGCACGACATCGGTTTTACGTGGCAAAAAGAGAAATTTCGGAGACACCGTGGTAATCAAGGCACTTGTTAAAGAAGCACGCCCCACGCAATGGTCAAAAAACCTTTTGGTGTTTGCTGCCCCAGGGGCGCTGGGGGTTTTGAATCAATGGGAGCCACTGTGGAAATCGGTGGTGGTCTTCTTTGCTTTTTGTCTCGTTGCGAGTGGCACGTATTACTGGAATGACATTAAAGACGTCGCTCAAGATCGTGTACACCCCAAGAAGAAGTTTCGTCCGATAGCAAGTGGTCAGATTTCACTGGGTGTGGCTCGTGTAGTTGGTACAGCTCTGCTGACAGGTGGGCCGGTTCTTGCGCTGTGGGTACGTCCAGAAGCTGGGGCTGTATTGGCACTTTATGCGGTTCTCACCATTGGCTACAGCACTCGTCTCAAGCATGTTCCGCTTCTTGATTTGGCAATTGTGTCAAGTGGGTTCGTGTTGCGAGCAATGGCGGGCGCGGCAGCAACAACAACGCCAATGTCTAATTGGTTCGTATTGTGCGTAACTTTCGGATCCTTCTTCATTGTGGCGGGCAAACGGTTTGCCGAGTTATTGGAACTTGGTGAATCGGCGGGGAGCACACGTGCGTCATTGAAGTCCTACACGTTGGATTTCCTACGACAGTTACTTGTCATTTCCTGCACCGCAACAGTAATCACTTATTGCTTGTGGGCTTTTGAAAATGCTACTAACAATAATGAGATCGTCCCGCTTCACGGAGTCTCGATTGTGCCGATGGTTCTTGCACTGTTGCGTTATCTCATGGTGTTGGAAAAAGGCGGCGGAGGCGCTCCAGAAGAAGTATTTTTGCGTGATCGCACTATTCAGGTATATGGCTTTATCTGGATAGTTGTTTACGGTCTTGCCGTATATGTGAATTAGCTAAGTGCTGGGCTAAGTGCTATCGCAGTTTTTGGGGTGCCCTCGGGGTCTACAATTAGTCAATGGTTCATAAACGTCTCTCAGGTTGGGGTCGCACAGCCTGGACGGTTGCCGATGTTGTATCAGCCACTGAACCACATGCAATTGCCCAAGCTCTTCGTGATGTGGGTCCGCGTGGTGCAATAGCGCGTGGATTGGGTCGTTCCTATGGGGCTGCTGCGCAAAATGCTGGCGGCATGGTGATTGAGATTTCCTCGGATTCAGATCACGAGGGCGCTGACATTACATTTTCTCCCGAAACGGGAATCATTGATGTCGCCTCCAGTGTGAGTCTTGATGCCATATTGCGCTTTAGCGTGCCACGTGGCTGGTTTGTTCCCGTTACTCCTGGCACGCGGTTTGTGACCGTGGGGGGAGCTATCGCCTCCGATGTGCATGGAAAGAACCATCACGTAGATGGAAGTTTTGGCCAACACGTGCGATCGATGACTGTGCTGTTATCTAACGGAGATGTGGTGGAACTCTCGCCACAAAGTAATCCTGAGTGGTTTTGGGCAACTATTGGAGGCATGGGGCTCACCGGAATTGTCTTGCGTGCCCAAGTTGCTCTTCTGCCCATCGAGACCTCGCAAGTGCTGGTCGAAACGGAACGACTTAACAATTTTGATGCAGTCTGTGCAGCGATGTCTGCCGAGGGCGATGATGACCGATATCGCTATTCAGTGTGTTGGGTGGACCTCTTAGCTACGGGTGCATCTATGGGGCGTGGGGTGCTCACGCGCGGCAATCATGCGCAACGAAGTGATGTTTTGGATGATGAACCCTTGAAATACGACCCACGTCTCCGTGTGGCAGCACCTGGTTGGGTTCCCAATGGTCTGTTGAACAAGTTGTCCATTCGTGCGTTTAATGAAGTGTGGTATCGCAAAGCTCCTGCACAGCGTCATGTGGGATGTGAATCTATTCCTGCTTTTTTTCACCCGCTCGATGGAGTCACAAATTGGAATCGACTTTATGGAAACCAGGGCTTCATTCAGTATCAGTTCATTGTTCCTTTGGATCGCACAGATGTCCTCAGGCGCGTCATCGAGACTTTCTCCGATGCAGGGGTGGCGTCGTTCTTGGCAGTACTCAAGCGAATGGGCCCCCAAAACATGGCGCCCATGTCATTTCCCACTGAAGGGTGGACGTTGACTCTAGATATGGCTGCGGGTCTCAAGGGTCTACCTGAGTTGTTATCTCGAGTGGATGCCATGGTGCTTGATGCTGGTGGTCGTCATTACTTGGCTAAAGATTCTCATGTGGCACCAAGTGCTGTACGTCGGGGATACCCGCGGCTTGATGAATGGTTGGCAGTTCGAGACACCATGGATCCAGCAGGTATGTGGAGAAGCGATTTGTCGCGTCGTTTAGGTCTAGTGCAGGGAGCATGAAATGAAGAATGGTGTGGGTGTTCATCAGAGCATCGTGTTGTTTGGTGGAACCAGCGACATTGGAGTAGCAATCTTGCGAGAAGTTCTTCAACCAGGCGTGGCTCGTGTGGTGTTAGTGAGTCGCGATGTGGACAAAGCACAGATTGCCACCGAGGAGATGTCAGAGGGTTTCCCTGAGGTTGATTTCTTTCATATTCGCTGGGATGCAGCCGATGCATCTTCGATGCAGCATGTCGTAGCTGAAGTGATAGATGTGGTGAATGACATCGATGTGGCGGTCATTGCCCAGGGCTTGCTCAACGAAGGGCACGATTACTTTGCAGACTCCAGTGGGCTTGTGGAAATGGCCAATGTGAACTTCACAGGAACAATGTCGTTGATGTATGCCTTGGCGGGCCATATGCGCTCGCAGGGATACGGCAAGATTGTGCTGTTGTCATCTGTGGCGGGTGAAAGAGTGCGTCGTGCCAATCCTGCATACGGAGCCACTAAAGCAGGTATTGATGGATTTGCTTTAGCCCTTGATCATGAACTCGCAGAGTCCGGTGTGTCTGTTTTGATTGTTCGACCAGGATTTGTTGATACAAAAATGACAGCGGGCATGAAGAAAGCTCCTCTTTCTACCGACGCACAATCTGTTGCACGCGCCACAGCCAAGGCACTATCGGGTAAGACCAAAGTGATTTGGGTACCGGGAACATTGCGTTGGCTCTTTCTTATTCTGAAGAACTTGCCGCTACCTATCTGGCGACGTCTTCCGTTCTAATGACTAAGGGATTGCGGCTCGAACTCCGTACATCCCTGTCACGGCAACAAGTCCAGTTGCCATCACGAGAACCACTACTGGCCACCACTTTTCGTCATCATCACGCAGCATTCTGGCTACGGGAAACAAAAGTGGGAAAGCAGTAAAAAGGAAACGCGGACGAGCAGTGACGGTGGCTGGCAGCAGCATCAAAGCAATGACAACTGCCGAATAGGCGATGTACATCATTGGAATGCGGTATTTCCATAGAGCCACAATGCCAAGAATGAGCGCAAGCATTGAAGCTGCTGTGAGGAGGGATGTAGGCGAACTGGTGGGATTCAAAAAGAAATCGAAAGTTCTCGTCACTGCTGTGGCACCAAAACTTGTTCCTTCTTTCCACGCTTCGCGCTGCACGCGAAACCACGCCAAATTTTCACCGGTGTGATGTCGCAAGAACATCATGAAGCCAATAAATCCAAGTGGAGCCAATGCTGGTGCAATCAGCGCCTTCCATTCTCGATCTTGTTTGATGGCAATAAGGGCAGCCACCGCACATGCGGCCACGAGTGCAAGACCATTTGGGCGTGCAGCGGTGCCAAATGCTGCCAAGATGCCCGCTAAAAGCCACATGTGTCGATGAAGTGCAAGGAAACATAAGGCCGCAATGGTGAGCAACATGGCTTCGGAATACGCCCAACTCAGGACAAAACTTCCGGGAAAGAACGCCACAAGAATCATCGTTTTTTGTGCGGTCTTCACATCGAATAACTGGCGGGCAATCAAGCCAGACAGATAGACGAAGGCTCCTCCAAGAATGATGTTGATGAGCAATGCAATACTGACTGGACCGCCTGGCAATACATTGTCGAAAAGGTGAACCACTTGGGGATACAAAGGGAAAAATGCTGCGCGCGCGTCAGAGACAAAATAGGTGACGTTGGGCATGATGTGGTGCGGGTAACCATTGCGCGCAACTTCCATGTACCAATGGCCATCCCAATTGCTAAGGACTTCAACCACGCCCGAAAAACCGCCCGCAGGTTGCTCGTTATTGAGTCGCGCCCACACTGCTTCAGCGGCAACAACTACTGCAACTCCCATGAGAACAAAGAAACGAGAAAGTAAGTAGGAAATGGCGCCGACACGTAGTGCACGACCCCAAGGGTCGGTGGCAGGAGGTAGGGCGCGAGAGAGAAGTGCAGGTGATTTCATAGAGTGCTTGTGTGGCAAAACATTACGCCTCTTTGAGCTCACAGTTGCGTAATTGGACAACTTCAGCCATTGGATGTCTTCTTTGGGTCGTATGTCTCCGAGGCAAGGGATGGGCAGTAACCGTGGCACGATGTGTTGATGGCCGACGTTGATCTGACCCTCCCACGTGAGGGGATAGCCCTTCTCACACTCAATAGACCCGATTCACTCAATGCGATGACAACGGACATGGTGGAATTACTACATCGTCGCCTCGATGAGATCGCAGTGAATCGAGACGTTCGGGTGGTGGTGCTTACCGGTGCGGGGCGTGGTTTTTGTGCTGGCCTTGACTTAGGAGGGTATGGGATAGCCCCTGGATATGAATGGAACGGTGCAGTTGAAAAGGGACTAGCAGTGCAAAAGCACATCGCTTCGCTTATTCCTCACTTGCGGTCTTTGCCACAACCAGTGATTGCAGCCGTGAATGGACCAGCATCTGGTGGTGGATTTGCCCTTGTTCTCGGGTCAGATATTCGACTCGCGGCATCCTCTGCTCGATTCAACGCAGCATTTATTCGCATTGGTTTATCCGCCTGCGACATCGGAACCAGTTGG
>JAUMDU010000026.1:0-3366 GCA_032121425.1 Ilumatobacteraceae bacterium
AGTCGATATGGCATCGAGGACTATTCGTTAGTGGCAGTCCAGAACTCCTCGGGCTATTGGGCCCAGCGCGGGTTTGAGATCCAAGAGGGTCTGCCAGCAATCGGGTACGGACCCGAGGCAGTTCGTATGTCGCGCCGATAGTCTGAAGCCTGCCTTTCGGGGACGTAGCTCAATTGGTAGAGCGCCTGCTTTGCAAGCAGGAGGTCGTGGGTTCGATTCCCATCGTCTCCACCATTTGGTTTTCACGCCATTACCCTTCCTCGCCTGTGAATAGTGCAGTTCTTCTCATCTCATGTCCCGACAAGCCGGGCATCGTGGCAGCTGTTGCCACATGGATTGCATCCGTGGGTGGCAACATCGTGCACGCCGAACAACACACCGACACCACCGATGCCATGTTCTTCCAGCGGGTGGAATTCCAATACAACGACAGCACTTCGCTCCCCATGCTCACTGCCGGTTTTACTGCAGTTGCTTCCAACTGGGATATGCACTTCACGCTGAATGCTCTACCGCGTCGTGCGCGCACGGCAGTGTTGTGTTCTAAACAATTGCACTGCGCCGCTGATTTGTTATCGCGCACTACTTATGGCGATCTCGGTCTTGACATTGCAGCCGTTGTTTCTAATCACACAGATGCACAACCGCTTGCACAATCATTTGATCTCAGTTTTCACCATGTGCCCGTCGGCAATGGCGCAAATGCTCGTGCGCAACAAGAAGCACAAGTAGCAGAACTACTCGACACATTGAATGTAGATCTTGTAGTGCTGGCGCGTTACATGTTGGTGTTGCCACCGTCATTAGTGCAGCCATGGTCAGGTCGCATGATCAACATTCATCATTCGTTCTTGCCCGCATTCATCGGTGCCAACCCATATCGCCAAGCACACGATCGCGGCGTGAAGGTCATTGGCGCCACTGCGCATTACGTGTCAGATGTATTAGATGAAGGCCCAATCATCGCCCAAGACGTCACTGCTGTCACACATCGTGATGACGTTGCAGATCTCACGCGCAAAGGCCGCGATTTGGAAACTGTGGTTCTTGCGCGCGCTGTGCGAGCGCACGTAGAACATAAAGTTCTTACGTTTGGTAACCGCACAGTCGTCTTTGGCTAGCCAAACTTCGTAGTCTGTAGTCGTGCACAACATCGTTATTGTCGGAGCCTCATTGGCTGGAACACGGGCCGCTGAAACACTGCGCGCCGAAGGCTTTTCTGGAACCATCACCATGGTGGGCGACGAACCTCACAAGCCCTATGACCGCCCGCCATTGTCGAAGAACTTTCTTGCTGGTGAATGGGATACAGACCGCATTGCATTGCGTAAACCCGAAGCCTTAGATGAACTTCAACTCACATGGAAACTTGGTGCCGCTGCCACTGCGCTGAATACCAAAAACTCCTCGATCACTTTGGCAACAGGGGAAACCATCACCTATGACGGCCTCATTATTGCCACCGGCGGAGTAGTGCGCCGTCTTCCCAACCAGCCCGCACTCGCAGGCATTCATGTGTTGCGCAGTATTGATGATGCAGAACACTTGCGCACAGAACTCACCGAAGGCGCACGCGTTGTAGTGATTGGTGCCGGCTTTATTGGTCTAGAAGCAGCAGCCACTGCCACAAAGCGTGGTGCGAGTGTCACTGTGTTGGAAGGGTTAGATGCGCCCCTCATTCGTGCACTTGGCCCAGAGATGGGTCGCGCCATTGGTGATGTGCACACACGCAACAGAGTCACGATTCGTTGCGGAGTTTCTGTGGCATCCATTAATGGCACCACACGGGTGGAATCAATTTCTTTGGCTAACGGTGAAGTAGTGCCGGCCGATGTAGTGATTGTGGGAATTGGTGTTGCGCCTGCAACATCGTGGTGTGAGAACTCTGGTCTCACAATAAGCGATGGCATTGTGTGCAATGCACAACTCAATGCTGGCCCAAAGAATGTGTTCGCCGCTGGCGATGTGTTGCGTTGGCCCAATCATTTGTTCACCGATGTGGAAGAGACCATGCGCGTGGAGCATTGGACAAACGCTGCCGAACAAGGCGCACATGCGGCTAAGAATTTGCTGGCCGCCCTCAACAACACGGAACAAACTCCGTATGAAGCCGTGCCGTTTTTTTGGAGCGATCAATTCGATGCACGCATTCAATTCCTCGGTCGTGTCACTAAAGATGCAGTAGCGCAAGTTGTTGCAGGTAACCCTGCCGATGGCAAGTGGTGTGCAATGTATGTGGCCAACAACCGCCTTGTTGGTGTTCTTGGAGTTTCCATGCCCAAGCTAGTAATGCCTAGCCGTGCGTTGTTATCCACTCACACTTCAGTTGAAGATGCACGCGCACACTTTGCACGTGTCACCGCACCACCTCCAGCACAGTAAGTTCATTTCAATGACATTGCCCGACCCCGAGCGTTTAGAAGCATGGCGATCTTTTCGTGTTGCTCATGCAGCAGTGGACAAAATGTTGACACTCGCCCTGCAAGAGGATCACGATCTGCAATTGCCCTGGTTTGAAGTCCTTGACGCATTGGTGTTCAGCGATGAAGGCTCATTGCGCTTTAATGAATTAGCAGAGCGGGTGATGACGCACCCTTCTAGCTTGTCGCGACAGCTAGACAAATTAGAAAAGCGCAAATTGGTGGCGCGCGAGAAATCCATTCTTGATGATGGCCGAGCCATTGTGGTCACCCTCACTCCACGAGGCCATGATTCCTGGAAGCAAGCCAGCCTTACCTATTACCGCATCGTGCGTCATGCCTTCACGAACACACTCACTGAAACTGATGTTGTGGCGCTTCATCGCGTGTTTTCCAAGGTTCTAGAGGCCGAATAAGACCCCAGGTGCGTTCCGACTTTGGACTCGGGGCGCTCACAAGGCAGACTTTGAAGCAACCGGAACGCCCGTTCCCCCACCTCAAGGAATTCCATGCAAAACGCAGTCATCGTCGATGCCATCCGCACACCATTGGGCAAGCGCAACGGTCGCTTAAAGGATTGGCACCCAGTGGACCTCGCTGGTCACACTTTGAAAGAACTCGTCGCACGTAACAACATCGATCCCGAGCTGATTGAAGACGTAATCATGGGCTGTGTGATGCAAGTGGGCGAGCAGAGCTTGAACGTGGCGCGTAACGCTGTTCTTGCTGCTGGTTTGCCAGAGACAATTCCCGGCACCACCATCGATCGTCAGTGTGGCTCTAGCCAACAAGCAGCGCACTTCGCTGCACAGGGCGTGATGGCCGGCGCATATGACGTGGTGATTGCAGCCGGTGTTGAAGTGATGACACGCGTGCCTATGGGTTCCGCTGTTGCCGATGGCAAATACGGCTACCCATTTGGACCCATGGTCACTGCACGCTATGC
>JAUMDU010000026.1:3376-4066 GCA_032121425.1 Ilumatobacteraceae bacterium
CACCCGCGAAGACATGGATCGCTTCGCTGCGCGCTCACAAGCACTGGCAGCACAAGCAACAGCCGAAGGCCGCTTCGAGCGCGAAATCCTTCCTCTCTTAGATGCAGAAGGAAAATTGATGAATACCGACGAAGGTATTCGCGAGTCTCCATTTGAAAAATTGCAGACACTCAAGCCTGCATTCCGTAGTGAAGAAGAAGGTGGACGCGTTACCGCAGGTAACTCCAGCCAAATCACCGACGGTGCATCGGCTGTGTTGATCATGAGCGAAGAGAAGTGTCGCGCACTTGGTCTTACACCGCGCGCACGTTTCGTGAACTTTGGTTTGGCGGGCGACAACCCACAGTTGATGTTGACTGCGCCAATTCCAGCTACTCGCAAGGCTCTTGCAAAAGCAGGTCTCACCATGGAAGACATGGACCTCACCGAAATCAACGAAGCATTCGCATCTGTTGTGTTGGCATGGGAGAAAGAACTTCGCCCCGACATGGCAAAGGTAAACCCCAACGGTGGAGCTATTGCATTGGGTCATCCATTGGGTGCAAGCGGCACACGTTTGCTCACCACATTGCTGCATGAACTAGAGCGCACCAACGGTCGCTACGGTCTGCAAACAATGTGTGAAGGTGGCGGCATGGCAAACGCCACCATCATCGAACGCCTCGGCTAACAGTTGCACATGTTCGCCCT
>JAUMDU010000027.1:0-1914 GCA_032121425.1 Ilumatobacteraceae bacterium
TGCACAACTGGAAGCAACCACCATTGCGATCGCCACGCAATGGGGCCCACATCAAAAGTGATGATTAGGCCAATACCTAAAGTTGCAGCCGACACAACAACAGGTAGTGACGATACAAAAAACAGAAACCTGTTGTTACTCGCTACTGCCGCCAGAGATAACGGGACGCACACCAAGACGGCAAGGAGTGCAAATGTTGCACTGTTGGTGAGAACTTCAGTGGCTGAATATGACATGCCGGGTAAACGAGTATCTAGCAGTGATTCCCATCCACTCATCGTGAACGATTGTGTGCTGCGACTATAGATAGAACGCCACAAAGTTGCAACAAGTGGTAACCCGACTACTACAACTGCACTTGCCACTGCTCCCCACACAATCCAACAACTGTGTGTAGTGGACGACAATGGTTGGCGCCGGTGAATATGAGATGCGGGAATTTCGCGGCCAGTTCGTGTGCGCACAACAATAGACACAACGCCAATCATCACCATTTGCATCATTGCTAGTGCGGTGGCTGTGGAGGTATCGCCGAGGCGAATTGCTTGAGTGAAAATTTCTGCTTCGATAGTGCGACGACGAAATCCGCCCACAATCACAATCACGCCAAACGATGTGAAGCAATAGATAAAAATTAACAATGCTGCGTTCACAGTTGAGTTTTTAATGTGTGGCCACACTACGTAGCGAAAGGTATGCATTGGGCGTGCACCCAAAGTTGCAGCTGCGTGTTCTAGTCGCTGATCAAGAAGTTCCCATCGCGGACCCACGATGCGCAACACCACGGAAATATTGAACATTGCGTGGGCCCACAAAATAGGAATGAGGCCCGTGTTGTTACTGGTGGGAAGAACAGCCAACACACCAGATGCCACGACAACTGCCGGCATTACAAAAGGCGCCGAGAGAATTCCGCGAAGAATCTGCGACCCAGGAAAAGACACTCGCGACAGTGCCCATGTGGCCGGAAGCCCGATGAGCAAAGTGGCAATTACAGAGAGCACTGCTTGCCATAAAGAAAACCATGCGATCTTGACGAAGAAACTATTGGTGATGGTTTCGCCCAGAACGGCAATGTCGGTAAACACCGCAAGCGTCATCACTACTGGCGCAACAAAGAACACCCCAAGAAACACCCATGGTGCAATGGAGAGTCCAAGTTGCGAGCGAGTCACGAAAAGAGACCTCGCCATGTATCAAGCCATGCCTCGCGGTTGTCTTCAATGTTCTTTGGTTCCACCGTTAACGGGGTAGCGGGGCGCACCGCAAACTTTTTAAAGACTTCAGGAAGCACTGCTTCTGTGTTGATGGGGAACACAAACAATGTCAAAGGCATCGATTCTTGAAATTCTTTGCCCAAGAGAAACTCCACGAGTTTTTCTGCTAATTCAGTGTTCTTGGTGCCACGCATCACTCCGACATATTCGGTTTGACGAAAACACGTTGCTTCAATCACGCCGGTGGTGGGTTCGGTGATCGGCGTCTCTGCAAACACCACTTCTGCAGGTGGGCTGGAGCCATAGCTGACAACTAATGGATATTGACCACTCTCTGATGACCCAGAGAATGCTTCGTAGTAGGCACTTGTCCAATCTGGTGCCACATTGACTTTGTTGTCTTTAAGGCTGCGCCAGTATTGCTCCCAGTTGTTTTCACCAAAATGGGCAATAGAGCCCAATAAGAATCCAAGTCCTGGCGATGAGTTCACTGGATCTTGCACAGTGAGTAGACCCGAGTATTCAGGGCGAACAAGATCCTCAAAAGATGTGGGCACTGCAAGTGCACGTTCGCTAAACCACTCCTTGTCGTAGTTCACACAAATATCGCCTTCATCAACGGGTTCATATGACAACAACACATCAGCCTTTTGAGCACGCGAGAGAAAGGTGTTGTCAATTCCCCACATCACGTCGC
>JAUMDU010000028.1:0-2315 GCA_032121425.1 Ilumatobacteraceae bacterium
CAAACTGAATCACCGTGTAACCATGACGCTGGGCCTTCACCACAAGCTCGGCATCAATGAAAGAGCCTTCGCTTTTTAATTGCACTTTGTCGAATATTCGAGTTCGACAGAGCTTGAATGCAAAGTTGATATCTCTCATGCGAACACCAAAAAGCACGCGCACCATCATGTTGTAAAAAAAGGAATACACCGTGCGGACGTATCCTTCGCCCGTGCGATCAAAACGATACGCACTCACCACATCTGCGTCGTAATACCGAAGCAATCGCATCGCTTTGTGCACATCGTGCATGTCAAACGGCAAGTCAGCATCGGTATACAAAACAAGATCACCTGTCGCGGCAGCAAAACCAGACTTCATGGATCCACCCAATTTTCGGTTCTCCGAGTGCTGTACCAATTTCACATGGGGGTCATCAGCAGCAATGCGTCGAGCGATATCGGCCGTCTCATCTGTTGAAGCATCGTCAACAATGATGATTTCGTAGTCCCCAATGTCTCCTTGTGACACCAAGTCTTCGCATTCTTCACGAGCTGCATCAATTGCTCGCTCGATGTAGTCGGCTTCATTCCACATTGGGAAAAAAACAGACAACTTGGCAAAGGGGAAGGTTTCCATGCACTTTTGAGGCTAGTGGCGCTCACCAACGACTGCAGATGTGTACCGTGACATCAATGGACTTAACGACACCCCCACCTCCAGAACTACGCCCCCCCACCAACGGATGGCGCACAGTCTCTCTTGTGTCGTGGGCTGGGGTCCTTGGTGCTGTCATTGCCGTTGCAATTAGTAGCCGCACCACCGGACGTGCTGTTTGGTGGCTTGGACCACCAGCAAACCCCGCGAACCCCGTGTTTTTAGTGATTCCGGTTGCGCTCGTCGTGTTGCCACTGCTGGCCTGGTATCGCCGACATCTCTTTGCCCACAACATTGATCTTGTGTGTGCAGTTCTGTTAATCCTTATTTCTTTCCCAGATTTCACAGATCGCCCCGGTAGCGCCGTTGGCATGTTTGTTGTGGGACTTGCTGCCCTTGTGCAATCTATTGCTGTTCGAGTGGCCACACGCCACTACCGTTGACCATATGTCGAAGGTTCTCACCACACTTCCCGCCGGCGAAAAAGTCGGTATTGCCTTTTCCGGAGGCCTAGATACATCTGCTGCAGTTGCATGGATGCGTGAAAAAGGTGCCATCCCCTGCGCATACACAGCAGATCTTGGACAGCCCGACGAAACAGACCTTTCTGGCATACCGGTGCGAGCACAGGAATATGGCGCCGAGATTGCTCGCATTGTCGATTGCCGTGAAGAACTTGTCCACGAAGGCCTCATTGCCTTGCAGTGCGGAGCCTTTCACATCACCACTGCTGGCAAGACCTACTTCAACACCACACCACTCGGACGAGCAGTCACTGGAACCTTGCTGGTGCGCGCCATGCAACAAGACTCGGTTGACATTTGGGGAGACGGCAGCACATATAAAGGCAACGACATCGAGCGGTTTTATCGGTACGGGCTCATGGTTAACCCAGCGCTGCGCATTTACAAACCATGGCTCGATCCCACTTTTGTTGAAGAAATGGGCGGACGAACAGAGATGAGTGAGTTTCTCACTGCTCGAAATTTGCCCTACAAAGCATCAAAAGAAAAGGCGTACTCCACCGACTCAAATATCTGGGGAGCAACACACGAGGCAAAGCTTCTCGAAGAACTCGATAACGGAATGGAACTCGTCGAGCCCATCATGGGTGTTGCTCATTGGCGCAACGATGTTGATGTGGCAACAGAAGATGTTTCCATTCGGTTTATTGAAGGATTCCCTGTTGCTATAAATGGTCGCGAGTTTGCATCGCGCGTTGACCTTGTGATGGAAGCCAACACAATCGGTGGTCGACATGGTCTCGGCATGAGCGACCAAATCGAAAACCGCATCATTGAAGCAAAGAGCCGCGGCATCTATGAATCGCCTGGTCTTGCGTTGTTGCATATTGCCTATGAACGTCTCGTTTCTGGCATTCATAATGAAGCAACCATGGAGAACTACCGCACCATGGGACGTCGACTCGGACGTTTGTTGTATGAAGGTCGCTGGTTTGATCCCCAGTCACTGATGCTGCGCGAACCTCTTATGCGCTGGGTAGGTACGGCAATTACTGGTGAAGTCACACTGCGTCTTCGTCGTGGAGATGACTACAGCATCATGAACACCACTAGCCCCAACCTCACCTACGCACCAGATCGACTCAGCATGGAACGCGTTGAAGATTCTGCATTCGGACCACTTGATCGCATTGGTCAACTCACCATGCGAAATT
>JAUMDU010000029.1:0-4739 GCA_032121425.1 Ilumatobacteraceae bacterium
GCATCCTCGTTCTCGTCTGGGGCGTTATGTATTGGGTTCGGCAATTCTTGTGTGGATTGGTCGTCGTTCCTACGGGTTGTATCTGTATCACTGGGTGATCTTTCAGATCTATCGTCAAGACACCAAGCAATTAGGTACGCCCTTAGGTCTTGCAGAATTCGTGGGTCTCGTGGCTTTGTCGTTGGCGCTCAGCGAAGTGTCGTATCGCTTTGTTGAAACTCCAATTCGCAAAGGACAACTCACTGCAGCTTTCCGCCGCTGGCGCGCGCATCAAGGCGGTGTGCGTGGTCCGTTACCTGTTGCCATTGCAGCATGTGCCCTCGTGCCATTGTTCGCCATTGTGTCCATGGCAGGGGCTGCGGTAAATGCAAACGATGTACAACAGGGCTTGGATGACAACGAAGGGGCGGTAGTGACCACTCCCACCACAATGCCCACTACCGTAACATCTGTGGCTCCAGCCACTACTCAACCTGTGCAGAAATTCGATGTCTTTGCATTAGGTGATTCGGTGATGTTGGGATCAGCTAAAAAACTCACAGCTCAAGGAATCGTGGTCGATGCCGTGAAGAGTCGCCAAGTGCGTGAAGGCTTGCAAGTTATCAATTACTACACGTCTATTGGTCAATTAGGAGACAACGTCGTCATCCATCTGGGAACTAATGGATCTACAACCACCGAGACTTTTCATCAATTGATTGAGCCGATGTCTCAGATTTCAAAGGTTGTTGTTCTCACTGTGCGAGTTCCAGGGCGTCCCTATCAAAAAGCGAACAATGAGATCATCAATGCTCTGCCTGCCCGTTTTCCCAATGTGACGGTGGTGGATTGGTTCACTTTGTCTCAGAACAACAAATCATGGTTTTCCGGCGATGGTGTGCACCTCAATGGTGCCGGCCAAGATGCCTATGTGGCTGCAATTTTGGCGGCCCTTGGTCGCACACCAGCTGCACCGCCCACCGCAACCAGCACGCCCTAAGACCTTCCACCCGTACCTCGAACGCCACGAGAAGTCTCCATTGGGATATGGGCCAGTGGCGCGCCTACTGTTGGAGATATGACTACTCCCGTGCGTATTGCTGTTACTGGTGCTGCTGGCCAAATTGGCTACAGCTTGTTATTCCGGATTGCTTCGGGCGCCGTGTTCGGCCCCAACACTCCTGTGATTTTGCAGCTTCTTGAAATCACCCCCGCTCTGGGAGCACTCGAAGGCGTGCGTATGGAACTCGATGACTGCGCATTCCCTTTGTTGGCAGGCGTGGTGTGTACCGACAACGCAGAGACTGCATTTGGTGATGCAGACGCAGCGTTCTTGGTGGGTGCGATGCCACGCAAGGACGGTATGGAGCGCGGTGACTTGTTGAGTGCCAACGGCGGCATCTTTAAACCGCAAGGTCAAGCACTCGCAGCAGCTGCAAAGAAAGATGTGAAAGTTCTTGTGGTGGGTAACCCCGCCAACACCAATGCACTCATTGCAATGAACAATGCCAAAGGTCTTGACCCACGTCGTTTCACAGCAATGACACGCCTTGACCACAACCGTGCAATGACACAGTTGTCAGCCAAAGTAGGCAAGCCCGTCACATCCATTAAGAAAATGACAATCTGGGGTAACCACTCCAGCACTCAGTATCCCGATCTTTTCCATTGTGAAGTTGATGGCAAAAATGCAGCATCACTGGTCAACGATCAGGCTTGGTTGGAAAACGATTTCATTCCTACAGTGGCAAAGCGCGGTGCAGCAATTATCAAAGCACGTGGCTTGTCATCTGCTGCATCTGCTGCAAATGCCGCAATAGATCACATGCACTCATGGGCAATGCGTGTGCAAAGACGGTGAGTACAGCATCGTGCAAGGTCTTGAGATTGATGAATTCAGCCGTGCACGCATCGATGCCACAGTTGCCGAACTCATTGAAGAGCGTGACGAAGTAAAGAAACTCGGTCTCATCTAACACCGGTGACGCCAGTTGTGGCGTTATCAATATCGCTTAGTCGTAAGTAGTGAGTTCACGCACGTGGGTGAAGGCTGCATCTAAGGCAGAAAACACTGGCGCACATTCAATGAGCCGCGTGGTCTCGCCGGTCACGGTGATGAGGCCTTTGATGAATACTTCTTGGGCAGGAACACGTTCTGTGGCGACATCGACTGCGGTACGCCAAGATTGCTCCATACGGACGTGCTCCTCGGGAGCTGGGCCTGCACCAAAAGACGCAACGTCGTTACCCACCTGTAGGTGGTACATCACAGTGCCCTCTGGGCCATCTGTAACCACTTGAGTCACGCCAATAGACAACGTGCCAGCGAGGCTCTGGAGCGATTCTGAGGCCTTTACACGGGCTTGCATCGCATCTATCCAGTCAAGGCTCAGGTATCTCATCTCCACAGTGTGCCGAGCCGTGAGCCATAGACCAAAAACCGGACACAAAAAAGGGCCCGGGCATTTCTGCCCAGGCCCTTTTCGGAGTGTTTTTAGACGAATGCCGAGGCAAACACCAAGGACACGATGGTCATCACCTTGATCAAGATGTTCATCGCAGGACCAGAGGTGTCCTTGAAAGGGTCACCCACGGTGTCGCCGACAACAGCAGCTTTGTGTGGGTCAGAACCCTTGCCGCCATGTGCGCCCGCTTCGATGTACTTCTTGGCGTTATCCCATGCACCACCTGCATTCGACATAAAGATGGCCAACGCAAAGCCTGTCACGAGAGCACCAGCAAGCAAGCCACCGAGTGCATCAACACTCACGAAGCCCACTACAAGTGGCACTACGACAGCCAATGAACCAGGGATAATCATTTCGCGCAAAGACGCTTCAGTGGAAATTGCTACACAACGTGCAGAGTCTGGGATGACGCCTTCTTTGCCTTCACGCAAACCAGGAATCTCTCGGAACTGACGACGCACTTCTTCGATCATCTTGTTGGCTGCACGACCGACTGCGTCGATGGTGAGTGCTGCAAAGAGGAACGGAAGTCCTGCACCAATAAACAAACCAACGAATACTTCGACATCGCCGACATTGAGATTGAGTGCAATCTTGTCTGCGCCGCTTGCATCGAGAACTGCGTATTCAAAGCTCTTGAACAAAGCAAGTGCTGTAAGAGCAGCTGAACCTACAGCAAAACCTTTTGCAATGGCTGCAGTGGTGTTACCCAATGAGTCAAGAGCATCGGTGACTTTGCGCACGCTTGGATCAAGATGTGCCATTTCGGCAATACCACCGGCATTGTCTGAAATGGGACCGTATGCATCAACAGAGACAACAACACCAGTGGTTGCCAACATGCCTACAGCTGCCATTGCAATGCCGTAGATGCCGCCAGGAACGCCACCTTCAATGTTGCCAAGTGCTTGTTCGCCACCCCAATATGCAAGGCCTACACCAATAAGGATCAAAGCCACAGATGACGCAACCGACACCATGCCAGCTGAGATACCTGCAAGAACTGTTGTTGCCGGACCAGTCTCTGATTGCTTGGCAATCTTTTTCACAGTGGGGAATTGGTCAGAGGTGTAGTACTCGGCAGTTTTGCCCAGTGCCCATCCCACAAGAAGTCCACCAACTACAGCTACAGCCATACCCCATGGTTTGTCGCTGTCGCCAAACATCCAATACGACAAAGCAACTGTTGCAATTGCAGTGATACCCATGGCCACATTGGTGCCCATATGGAGTGCCTTGCTCAAGGCATGTGAATCGGTGGAGTCGCCACCACGCACAAAGAATGAGCCAAAGATTGAGGCCACCATTCCCACAAATGCAATCGCAAGTGGGAACATCAACAACGCAATGGTGGAGTATCCGCCGCTTTGTACAAGTTCAGTTGCGCCAGCTTTGTCGGCCGAAAGACCCATCGCAAAGGCAACGAGTGAAATTGGAGCAATGATCGAACCGGCATAGGACTCAAACAAGTCAGCACCCATTCCAGCCACGTCGCCCACGTTGTCGCCTACGTTGTCGGCAATTGTTGCAGGGTTGCGTGGGTCGTCTTCTGGAATTCCCGCTTCAACTTTGCCCACAAGGTCGGCACCAACGTCTGCTGCTTTGGTGTAGATACCGCCACCCACGCGTGAGAACAGCGCGATAGATGATGCACCAAGACCAAAGGCGGTCACAATTTCGAACGCATCGTCAACTTCCATCCACGTCACAAAGACGAGATAGATGGCAACAAGACCCAGCAATGCAAGTCCTGCAACGGTGAATCCCATAACTGCGCCACCGCGGAAGGCGATAGGAAGTGCCTTACCTGGTCCCTGCTTTGCAGCTTCTGCGGTACGAGCATTTGCCATGGTTGCAACTGTCATGCCGACATAACCCGCACCAGCCGACAACAACGCACCAAGTACGTAGGTGACGGCAGCCAAAGGTGCAATGACTAGGGCAAGAATGATTGCCAAGGCGACGACGAAGAAGGCGACCCAGGTGTATTCCTTTTTAAGGAATGCGCGTGCGCCCTTTTGGATCTCGGTCATCAAGAAAATCATGCGGTCATCGCCCGGTGAGGCGGCCGCAACATTTCTGTAGAAGAAGACTGCGAGAAGAAGTGCCGCAATCGCGGACCCTCCCGCAAGATACGGAATCATTTCCATGTGGGTACTCCCAATTGTTCAAGTTGTTATCCCCGCGCCTGGGGCAGGCACCATCTGTGCGGTGAGCAAACAGAGGGGTCAAGCCGTGGAGAACGGGACGGCTTAACAGTAGTGAAGAAGGGCACTCAAAGTGGAACTTCCA
>JAUMDU010000030.1:0-2029 GCA_032121425.1 Ilumatobacteraceae bacterium
GTACTCGTGCACGTGCCGAAGGTGGAGCTGCAGTGTGGACGCCGCCAACCGGTCTTCCCGACGCATACATCGCAATGGGACAAACTGCAGAAAACGTTGTTCAACAAGAAGGCGTTACTCGCGAAGAGATGGACCACTTCGGTGTTCGTTCACACAACCTCGCAGTTGCTCACCAAGAGAATGGTTTCTTCGAGCGTGAAATCACTCCACTCGTATTGCCAGACGGCACCGTCGTCAGCAAAGACGATGGCCCACGCGCCGGCACCACATACGAAGCAACATCACAGTTGAAGCCAGTGTTCCGCCCAGACGGATCCGTGACAGCAGGAAACGCTTGCCCATTGAATGATGGTGCAGCAGCAGTAATGGTGATGAGTGACACCAAGGCAAAGCAATTGGGTCTCACCCCACTTGCACGAATCGTGTCCTCAGGTGTTTCTGGAATCAACCCAGAAATCATGGGCCTTGGTCCAATCGAAGCGTGCCGTCAAGCACTCAAGCGCGCTGGCATGACAATCGATCAGATTGATCTTGTTGAAATCAACGAGGCATTTGCTGCACAGGTTCTTCCTTCAGCAAAGCACCTTGGAATTCCAATGGACAAACTGAACATCCATGGTGGCGGTATTGCACTTGGTCACCCATTCGGTATGACCGGTGCTCGCATCATGACAACCCTCATCAATGGTCTTCAGTGGGAAGACAAGACCTACGGCATGGAGTCCATGTGCGTCGGTGGTGGCCAGGGTATGGCAATGATCATCGAGCGTTTGAAGTAATCAACGCTTCGTACAACTGAATCGAGCTATTGCTCGGAAGTACTGGAAACGGTCGTGGGTCTCAACATGAGGGCCACGACCGTTCCGCATATCGCCATCAACGCTGCGGCAAAGCCGAAGGTAATCAGGCCGCCACGTGCCACGGATTCAGATGAGCCGTAGAGAACAGGTGCGATAAGAGACATCAACACGCCAGCTGTGAGGTCGCCTGCACCACTAAGTCCTTGTGCTGCAGATGCGCGTCCTTTGGGTGCCACTTGAGCCATCAATGATTGCGCAGCAGGAATAGTGAGCGCACCAATGACGCCTTCGACAACTGCGAAGCCAACAAGCAACCATGCGCTGTTGAGGAGACCGTAGACAAACACCAACGGCACTGTCATAAAGATTCCGATCACGGTCATTCGTGCAGCGCCTCGTTTGTCAGCAAGTCGACCGCCGGCAGCGCCAAGGAGGATGAATGGAATTGTGTAGAGAAGGAATGTCATTCCGACCATGGCATTTGTGCCGCCGCGATCAGTGACATACCTATCCCAGAGTGCGTCATAGACGCCAATAGGAATGAAGAGAGTGAGCGATGCCAATGCCGCTGCGCGTACTGGTCGTAATTTCAAAAGCTCAAGACTGAGGCGATTTGATGCACCCGTTGTCGGCAGTGATGGAAGATGGCGTGGCAGAACAATGAAGAAAGCGGCCAAAGCGAGAACTGCAAAAACAAGGAAGGCGCCACGTAATCCGAACGGACCGATGAGAAGCGCTCCAATCAGCGGTCCACCTGTGAAACCTGCGAGTTCAATGCCGCGCAGTCGGCCAAGCCGTTCGGCGGCACGTGCTTTATCTATGTTGGCGGCAATGGCTCTGATGGCAGGGCCACTTGTGCCGAGTGATGCACCAGTGATTGCTCGCGCTGCCACAAACATCCACAGCGCATTTCCGAAGGCAAACATTGCAGAACCGATGGCCGCAAGAATCAGTGCAGCAAGAACAAAACGTTTTGGTTTGCCACGGTCTGCGTACGGAGCGAGAAAGAGCTGGACAATAAGCGATGCAAGGAAACCAGATGCCGCGATGAGTCCAAGACCTGCATTGTTGAATCCGTATTTATCTTGCAAGTCACTGAGAGCAGCAAAGATCATGCTGTTAGAGACGGGAACTGCGAAGCCACAAATCAGAAGTGGACCAATGCCCATGGTGAACTTGGCAAGGCCACGTTCCTGTTGATCGTTTGTCATCAGTGAATGAATCCGTTC
>JAUMDU010000031.1:0-4628 GCA_032121425.1 Ilumatobacteraceae bacterium
ACCAAGCGGAGCTCAATTGCCTCCCGCATACGCACTCTTTGGCCAAGTTGTTAAAGGTTTAGATGTTGTAGACGCAATGCAAAAGGTTCCTACCGCTCGTGGCGATCGCCCCATTGAAGATGTGGTCATCAATAGCGTGACTATCACTGTCTCTGAGGACTAAGAGATACCGCTTGTTTCTGGAGAGGTTGACGTGTCAACGCTCTCTGCAAATGGTTGATCAATTGCAGTTGCCCAACGAATTGTTGAGGTGATTGCTTGACCGATTGGCCGCAATAGTGCGCGTTCGGTTACCGGTAGATATGGGAGTCGTAGATCTGCGCGTGCCCACGCAGGAAGAATGGCGATTGCTGCAGCAGAAATGAGTGAGTAGGGGATACGCGTTGCGAGTGACAATGGTGGCGTCAGTAATAAGTACCGAGCAACATCTCGTGATTCTGTAGTTGCATGTAATTCACCTCGGAACATGAATAACTGATCACGCAAACCCTTCACAGATGTAGGAGGAGCGGGGACTCCCAGCTTTCGTGCGATAACCGCCATGTCTTCCACATAACCGTCATATGTTGCTTCGCTCACTTTTTCTGCACCATAGGCACGATGAGCAGCAATGAAGCTGTCGACTTCGGCAACATGTACCCAGCGCAAAAGATGTGGGTCAGATGCTGAGTATGGACGGCCATCACTTGCTGTTCCATGAACGTAACTGTGTACTTTTCGAATGCGTGCAATGGTCTGTTCTGCAATGTCTGCGGGGCCAAAAGATGTAGTGGCAAGAAAATCAGCCGTGCGCTGTAAGCGGCCCCATGGGTCTGCCTTGTAGTCAGAATGCTGCGCCACACCAGCCATGGCCAATGGGTGAAGAGACTGAAGGAGCAATGCCCGCATGCCGCCGATGAACATCGATGCATCGGTGTGCACGGTGTGGATGGGGCGATCTGGGCTGAACCAACGAGGGCCTGTGGCAGCCATGATGGCCTCACGCTTTTCCTCGGCGTTGTCTCCCACTACTCGGTCGCGGAGAGCATCTGCGATGGCGCGTCGCACAGACTCCACACGATCGGTGAGTGGTGCTGGGGCGGGGCTCATATCTCTATCGTGCCAGCAAAGAGAAGACACCGCACCTACTAATCCGTCACCCCATATCCCACTACGCTTCACGGGGTGAGCGATATCTCAAGCCAGGGTCCGAGCGAAAACAGCAAACGAATGCCCCGGTGGGTACCGCGGGCTATTGCAGTGTTCTGGTTGGCATTTCTTGCCACATTCGTGCTTCGTTTTATGTTTCATCGCTTGAGCAATTTTCTGATTTTGCTTTTGGTCTCTTTGTTTATTGCTTTGGCGTTAGAGCCCGCGGTGAACAAACTCGTCTCTCGTGGATGGAAACGGGGATCGGCAACCGCTGGTTTGCTTGTGTCGCTGGTTGTTCTTGTTCTTACGTTCTTTGCTGCGATGGGCACTGTGGTGGGTCAGCAAATTGCTGATTTGTTGTCGAATAGTGAGACCTACGTTAATGACACCGTCAAAATTCTGAATGACACATTCAATACCAACATTGATCCACGTTCGGTGAATGAACAAATCAATGACCCCGATGGCGTAGTGCAACAGTTCATCAACTCACAACAAAGCAAAGTGTTTAATGTGTCGGTGCAAGCAGTGGGCGTATTGTTCCAGGCGTTCTCAGTGCTGCTCTTTGCGTTCTATCTCGTTGCAGATGGTCCACGTTTACGTCGCTCTATTTGTTCACGTCTAGAACCACTTCGGCAGCGCGCAGTTCTTGATGCTTGGGAACTTGCAATCACTAAGACCGGTGGCTATTTATATTCGCGTGCGCTACTGGCCTTGATTGCTGGTTTTTTTCATTGGATTGCATTTCAAGCCATTGGAACGCCAGCGCCTATCGCGTTGGCATTGTGGGTCGGGCTCGTCTCGCAGTTCTTGCCTGTCATTGGTACGTATCTTGCCGGTGTATTACCGGTGCTTTTAGCCTTTATCGAGTCACCCATCGACGCATTAGTAGTAATTGGATTCATCCTGGTGTATCAGCAATTGGAGAACTATCTCTTTGCACCACGCATTACCGCGCGCACTCTCGAGCTTCATCCCGCACTTGCATTTGGTGGCGCGTTAGCTGGTGGAGCCGTTCTTGGCCCGATTGGTGCAATTCTGGCTTTGCCGGCGGTTGCAATGGGCCAGGCTTTAATCTCTGCATGGGGCGTTCGACATGATGTCATCGAGGATCCTTTAACGTTTGTTCCTCCTAAAAAAGCAGTGCAGTTACGCCGCGGGCGCAAGAGCGCGTGGGAAGATCCCAGTTGATGGGTGTGCGTGGTGAGCAGTTTGCACCGCTTGCTGTTGTCTCGCGTAATGGCGTTGATGAATCGGTGCATTTTGGTGCACTTGTTGCATTGAACCCCGATGGCTCTCTTGCATTTTCAGTTGGTGATTCAGAGTTAGAGATTTTTCCGCGTTCTTCAACAAAACCATTTCAAGCACTTGCCATGGTGCGTTCGGGTTTGGTGTTAGATGCAGAACACCTTGCACTTGTCTGCGCAAGCCATAACGGTGAGCACATCCACCAACGAATTGCAGTAGAAATTCTTACATCGGTGGGACTTGATGAGACTGCACTTGCGAATACTCACGACTATCCGCTACACGTTGATTCGGCGCATCAAGCAATTCGTGATGGCAAAGCAAAATCCTCTCTACAAATGAATTGCAGTGGAAAACATGCGGGAATGCTGGCTACTTGCGTGATTAATGGGTGGTCGACAAAGGATTATCTTGCACAAGATCATCCTCTACAACAGGTGATTACCCAGACTCTTGCCGAAGTAACGCAAATGACGCCACCTGCAATTGGTGTTGATGGATGTGGAGCACCAGCCCATGTTGTGGGGCTCACCAACTTGGCACTGGGATTGCGCGAAATTGCAACTGGTGGTGCGGGAGATTCTGGGAGAGAGGTGTTTACTGCAATGTCTCACTACCCACACCTCATTGGCGGCACAGGACGACATGTCACTGGAATTGTGAGTGCTATTCCAGGTTTGTGCGCAAAGGATGGAGCAGAGTCGGTCTATGTCGCGGCCATGAATGATGGGCGGGCAGTTGCACTGAAAATGTCAGATGGTTCAGGTAGGGGAACTGCAACAGTCTTGTTAGCGGCACTTGCCAAATTGGGTGTTGATGTTTCTGGCATTCCGGCTTATGTAGATGAGCTGGTGCTGGGGCATGGCCACACCGTAGGTCGCGTTCGCGCAATAGATCTGTAGAAACACGATGAGTATTCCCTTTGTACCCCGTATAGATGGTGCGCCATACGCACATTGCGAAAGTGTCGCACCGCTTGTGCAACGAGTGATCGCACAAAATCCTTCAAAGTTCACGTACCACGGCACCGGGACATACATTTTGGGAACCAACAATGTGGTGGTCATTGATCCTGGTCCAGTTTTGGACACACACCGTGATGCATTGTGGTCTGCACTGCAAGGTAGAAAAGTTGTGGGAATTGTGGTGACACATTGTCATTCAGATCATTCGCCACTTGCCGAATGGCTTCATTCAGAAACCGGTGCTCCTCGGTATGCAATAGGTCCGCATCGTGTGTATGACGATTTTGTAGAAGAAGATGATCATGATGCAAGCGAAGAAGAAGTGCCCAAAGAAAAAGATCATGAGGAACGCGAGACAATAGATCTTGGATTTACTCCTGATATAGCCGTGCAGGATGGCGAAGAATTCTTTTCTACGTCTGAGTTTTCTCTTACGGCTGTCGCAACACCTGGTCATACTTCAAATCATCTCTGTGTATCAATGGACGTTGACCGCACACTTTTTACTGGTGATCATGTGATGGGGTGGTCGACAACTGTGGTGTCTCCACCAGATGGTGATATGCGTGCATACATTGATTCGATGCATAAGGTCATTGGACGCAATGACGCAATCTTGTGGCCCACCCATGGTGGCGCAGTTACCGATCCGCAGCCGTTTCTACAGGCGTATTTAGGTCATCGACTTGAACGAGAACGCCAGATCGTTGAACAAATTGGCATTGGAAATTCCACGATTCCTGGGATTGTGAAAGTGCTGTACGCCAATGTGGATAAGGGTTTACATCGACCTGCGCGTCGAAGTGTGTGGTCACATATACGTAAATTGGTTGATGATGGTGTTGTAGTGACAGCCGATGGTGGTCCACCACGACTGCTTGCACCGTATGTGCTTACCTAGCTAGAACTGCCTTTATCGCGTAAGTGGCGGCCAATGTATGCAACCACTACTTGCTGTGTCTCTTGATCAAAATAGATATGAGTGCGCACCAAGTGGGCTTTTTTGCCCCGTTTGATATGAGGTTCAGCGCGCACAAGTTTCCCGCGCCATTCAATGAGGTAGTCCTCTTCGTATTTGCGTCGTGCAGTCTCAGAGATTGCAGGTGCATAGTTCAAGCCCGCTTCAGTACATGCAATTTTGATGCTTGTTCCTGAGATTTCTCCTGCGCTCCAGCGCCTTGCCACTCCATTGAGACGCGACAGGTCATGCAAGATTGCCATGGGGTCGGGCCCTTGCAGTTGCATGCCAGATTCAATGGCGCGTTCGTGAAGAACCAAGAATTC
>JAUMDU010000032.1:0-1825 GCA_032121425.1 Ilumatobacteraceae bacterium
ACACTTTGGCGTGCTTATCCCCTATGTCATCGGTGATGCACCACCACAATTACTTGCCGGCCTCAAAGCCCGTCGACCAGATCTAGAAGATGTGTCGGTGCTGGTGCCTCAAGGATGGAAACAACTAGAGCACACCATTCAACAATTTATTGACATTGGAGCGTCCAAGTTCGTTGTCATTCCTCTTGCAGAACCATCATCAGTTCCAGAATGGAGTGCACATCTGGAAGAAGCAGCAACACATTTGTTGCCGCTAGAAAACTAGTTACTTCTTTTTTGCTGGCTTAGTGAAGTTGGCGCAGAAGTCGATAAGAAGTCGAGTTCCGTAAGCAGTTGCTCCACGATTGAGCCAACCGCCATCACCGTCGGCATCCATCGGACCAGCAATGTCAAGGTGAGCCCATGGCGTATTGCCAACGAACTCATTAAGGAACAATGCAGCAGTAGTTGCACCAGCAAGCGGCCCGCCAATGTTGCGCATATCTGCAACGTTCGAGTCGAGCATTCTGCGGTAATCAGCAAACAGTGGCAATTCCCACAACAATTCATCTGTGCGCACACTCGATGCCTTCAATTGATCAATAACACCAGCATTGTTTCCAAGTACTCCAGCCATCCGCTTGCCAAGAGCAGCCAGACATGCGCCAGTGAGAGTTGCGATATCGATCATGGCGTCTGGTTTTGATTCTGCACCCAACGACAATCCATCGGCGAGGATAAGACGACCTTCTGCGTCAGTGTTATGAATTTCGACGGTCTTGCCGTTACGCATAGTGAGAACATCACCTAACTTCAAAGCGCTTCCGCTTGGCATGTTGTCTGTACACATGAGGTACGCAGTTACTTGAGTCTTTACTTTCAGTGCACGAAGGGCACCCATGGTTGCCAGCACTGCTGCTGCGCCACTCATGTCCATTTTCATGGCTGCATGACTGTCGTTGCTCGGCTTCAGAGAGATACCACCCGAGTCGTACATGACGCCTTTGCCGACAAGAACTACTTTTCCTTTTGCCGCTGTTGGCGTGTAGACCAACTTCACCATGCGCGGTGGTTCTGTACTGCCGGCATTAACTCCTACAAGCCCTCCACAACCCATGGCAATGAGTTGATCTTTGTTGTACACGGTTGCTTCAAGACCAGATGCTTCGGCAATCACCACAGCATGCTCTGCAAACTGGCGCGCCGTGAGGTGCGATGGCGGAGTGTTTGCAAAGTCGCGTGCTGTGCAGACTGCAGTAGATGTAGCAATGCCCATCAACATGCCTGCTTGTACTTCAGCAGTTTTTTCAGCAGATACCAAAGTGACAGACGTGAGCTTCGAAAGACCAGATTTGTCGTTCTTCAATGCAACCCAACGATGAAGCGCAAGAGCGATTCCTTCTACGACTGCTTGTGTTGGAGCTTTTGCACTGCCACGCATCACTCCAGGCAATGTGGTGGCAATCGATTCGTATCGCGCGCATGCACGCGCTGCCGAAGCTGCCACATTGCGAAGCACACTTGTATCTAGATCGCGCACCTCGCCGATACCCAGAAGAACACGCACTGCTGTCTTACCTGCAGCAGGTGGCAATGTCTGTGTTTGCGACGCCCGTCCTTCAAACCCAAGGGCTGCGAGTTGTGCACGACTGAGTCCAACACCACTCGGAATAGGACCAGAAGCAGCAACCGGAATAACGACGGCTGCCACTTTGGCAGGAACGGATTTTGATACAGAAAAAGCAGTACGCATGGCCCCACTCTATGTGGCGGCGCTCACTGCCCTATCGCCGAAGCGACTACAAACTCTTGACTGGGCGCGAAACGCCTTCTTGCCAGCGGGCCA
>JAUMDU010000033.1:0-1731 GCA_032121425.1 Ilumatobacteraceae bacterium
TGGTTTTCTGCGACATTTGGCGAAACACCGTGCTGAGCACAAGACGAGCCAAATTTGCTCCCACGCATAAGTGTGTTCCGAAACCGAACGAAAGGTGTGGGTTGGGGTCTCTATGAATATTGAATGTAAACGGATCGTCAAACACTGCTTCATCACGGTTAGCAGAGGGATACAACATCACAACACGGTCGCCAGTTGCGATGTCTTGCCCGCCAACATGATCATCAGTTAACGCTGTTCGGAAAAAGTTGTTCAGTGGCGTCACCCAACGCAACACTTCTTCAACTGCCGTATCAATAAGTGCGGGGTTCTTCGCCATCTCTTCCCACTGGGCAGGATGATTACAAAACTCGCGAAGACCATGACTGATGGCAGTGCGCGTTGTTTCTGCCCCACCTGCAATAAACAGACCCACTTCATGCATCACCGATTCAGGTGGCAATTTCTTCCCATCTATTTCTGCGTTTGCCCAAATAGACATGAAGTCGTTGCGCGGGCACCCAGAGACTTCACTCATGATGGGCATCATTGCTGCGATGAACTCTTGATTGGCTGCGATGAACTCACCCATCACGTTGATGTCACGTTCACGCATGTCGGTGCGCATCAGTCGTTCACTCCACGACTTCAGTTGTGGCCACATGGTTTCTGGGAAACCGAGTAACCGCGACGTGAGTCGAGCGGGCACTTGACCGGCCAACTGTTCCACAACTTCAAACTGGCCACGCTCAAGACATTCATCAACAAGTTCTGCTACCAGATCCTCAATCTCTTGTTCACGAGTAGCGACTCCCGCGCGAGTGAGTTGAGGCTGCACCAACATGCGCTGCTGACGATGCCGCGGATCGTCTTGCGCAATCATGTTGCTTTCACCTGGCGACAAGACGGCACGATATTGACCGTTCGAAGAAAACACAGATGAGCGACGTTCAACATCCATCACGTCTGCATGTCGAGACAAGCCCCACAAACCATTTTTCTCATCGCGATACACCGGTTCGTTTGCGCGCATCCATGACCACACATCGTGTGGGTTTGCCTGATACAAAAATGGATCAAGCAGATCTACCTCTAGTCGCTGATTAGTTGTGCTCATGACGAACTCACTTTCCCCCGTGTGACCACGGTAGTCCCGATGTCGGGTCTGGCTCTACGGGGAGACCCAACACGCGTTCACCCAAAATGTTTCGTTGCACTTCCCCAGTGCCTCCGCCGATGGTGAGCGCCTTTGAAAACATGTAACCGCTGTACCAACTCTTTGAAGTGATGGACTTTCCCACCTGTGCATCTGGTGGCCCAATCACCATGGCTTCAGCACCAATGAGGTCGCGGGCGATTTCCATGACTTTCTGTCCGTGTTCATCAGCCATGATCTTTCGAATACTGGCCTCTGGCCCCGGCTGGGTACCCCGCAAGCGAGCTGTGAGCGTACGCATACGAATGATTTCGAGAATCGTGTGTTCCATATAGATGTCTGCAAGACGGTGACGCATCACTTGATGAGTAACACCGCGTTCTCGCGCCTCGGCAATGAGGTCGAGCGCAGTTGGACCATTGCCCCACAACACGCCACCGGTCGATAGTGAAACTCGTTCATTGCCCAGTGTCACTTTTGCAAGTCGCCAACCGTCGTTGATATCACCCACAACGTTGGCATGAGGAATCCGCACATCTGTGAAAAACACTTCATTGAAACTTTCGGCACCAGCAATGTTCTTAATGGTTCGAACC
>JAUMDU010000034.1:0-1940 GCA_032121425.1 Ilumatobacteraceae bacterium
GTGATGTGACTAACGCAAAAGATTCCACGACTTGCGATGAAAATCGCACAGTCCGTGGGTTGCGATGGCATCGGTGTGTACCTTTGCGCCATATCCCTTGTTGGATGACCAGCCATAGTGCGGAAACTGCTCGTGTAGCTGCGTCATCAGTGCATCACGTTCTACTTTTGCAATCACACTTGCTGCTGCCACGCAAGCCACATCTTGATCAGCCTTCACTCGCGTCACCACGCGTGGCCCGCCTTCTTCTTCCAACAAGAAAGATGTATTGCCATCGAGAATGATTACATCGGGTTGAATACCCAACGCCTGTAATGCGCGACTAGCGGCGAGGCCAAGCGCCGACATAATGCCAAAGGCGTCAATCTCTTGAGCCGTTGCAGAACCAGTTGCCCATGCAAAAGACCACTGCTGCACAGTCGACACCATGGCTTCTCTGCGCTTGGGTGTCATAAGTTTTGAGTCGCGTAAGCCCGTGGGCATCTCGGCAACATCGCTGTTCACAGCAACGATGCCAATGGTGACTGGCCCTGCAATTGCACCTCTGCCCACTTCATCCATGCCTGCCACTACGCGCACACCATCGGCAAACAGTGATCGTTCAATGTCCAGTGTGGGTTCGGGATGAGCCATTGCTATGAGCGTAGGCTTTACATATGACAAGGCGTGCATCGATCACTGTGGGCAACTACATCTACAGCGCACAAGATGCACTCAAGACAATTTCGATGCTGGATGAAATTTGGTCGTATTACACACACGAATCACAGATCCCCGAAGGCTGGCTTGCAGGCACTCGGGGCTTTCTTGCAGAGATTTCCTCGTTGGGCGGCATTGCATTGCCCGCATTGGAAAATGTTGATATCGCATTCGCGTCTGTTACCACTGCCCTTGTTGCCAAATACGACGCACTCACCGATGGACACATAGAAGCACTTCTAGCTGCTGCATGGAGATTTTTTCCCACAATGCGATTGCTCAGCCAAGAACACACAGGAGTCGTCGCACACCTTCACGCCTCCAAGGGACTACCGAAAAAGTCTATTGACACCGCGCAGATCGGATGGAAGGGAGTCGACGGCGATGTGCAGTCATCTCGCGTGCATCATGGTCGACCTTGGCAAGCACTCTGCGTGTGGTCAACTGATGCAATTGATGCGCTTCGTGCACAAGGACACCCCATTGCGCCTGGTTTTGCAGGCGACAACATCACCGTGAGTGGCATTCCTGCCGATGCATTTCGACCTGGTGCGCATTTTCGCATGGGCACAGTGCGTGGATTTTTTTCTGCCTACACAATTCCTTGCAGCAAAAACAATGAGTGGTTTCAGAACAAAGACATCACGGCAATGAGCCATACCCAGGGCCCGTACAGCCGAATCTATGCCATGGTGACCCACATCGGACAGATTCGTGTGGGCGACACTTTCGAGCTGTTTACCGACCGCTAACTGTCAACTGGCGTCAGACGTCCAGCAAGTTTCGAAAACGGTGATGATTCGTACGGCGTGATACATGGCGAACCCTGTGCCCAATGAACCGTGGAATCATTCGTATCGAGTTCTGCAATCATCGAAGCGGTTGTCAATTCCACCACCACATCGTCGTGGCGTGCATGCATGCACACAGTCCAGCCATCATCGCCACCCACATGCGACGATAAATGTTTCTGCAACACCTCCACACCAAGAGAGGGTTGATCGAGCACAACGCGAGAAGCGTTCAATCGTGGGTCAACCAACAAGTGCACTGGTTGTTTTGGATGACGAAAAGCGGCGTCGAATTCGGGAATAGTTGTGCGATTTGAAATCGCCCAGGTAGATGACACCTGAAGTCGTGACACCGTTGTTCCGCTTGTCTCCACCACCCATGCATCGGCAGGGTCTGCAATCAGAAAACTGCTCCAATACGGACGACGTGGTGCACCATTGCATGTGTCG
>JAUMDU010000035.1:0-2072 GCA_032121425.1 Ilumatobacteraceae bacterium
AAAAAGGCTCCGAGACTCACCTAGTTCGTGGTACTGCAGATCAATAGCTTTCAGGCGTGGATGGTCATATGGGAGCTCATCTCTGATGCGCATGGCTTCCAGGATGCGACGTTTCGCGATCCAATCGATGGTGTCGGCCAAAGACTCAGGATTACTGCGCAGCCTTACGAGAACATCACCCCACAAAGCGATGATGTCACTGCAATCTCCGCCCAAGGGATCTGTCTCTAAACCGGCCACCCATTGAATTGCATGCTCAAGGATCTCGTCTTGAATCTCAAGAGCTGTCTTATATGAACCATCACGCATTTGAATTCTGTGAATCATGGAAATGTCGTGACTTACTCGTCGAATCTCTGTCACCGGATCTTGAATAACAAGCCAATCGGGAAACACGCCATCCTCGATCATTCCCAAAACGATTGCTGTACTACCTAACTTTAAAAAGGTTGCCAACTCTGACAAGTTTGCATCACCCACAATTACGTGCAATCGACGCCACAGTGATGGATCACAATGTGGTTCATCACGAGCATTGACAATTGGGCGTCGCACGGTCGTTTCTAGACCCACAGTCTCTTCAAAAAAATCTGCGCGTTGTGAAATTTGATACCAGACCCTGGGCTCCCCTTCTCGAGGTTGTTCCACACCTACCTTGCCTGCACCCGTGAATATCTGGCGTGAAATGAAATGTGTGGTGATGAAGGTGGATAGAGAACCAAAAGGGGCATGACGTGACACAAGATAATTTTCGTGGCAACCGTAACTATTGCCTTTGCCGTCCGAATTGTTTTTATACAGTCGCATCTCTACACCGGCTGGCAAACGATGATTGGCTCGCACAAGAGACTGTTTAATAATCTCCTCTGATGCACGGTCATACAGAACTACATCTCGGATAGTGCGACACTCGGGAGTAGAGATTTCAGGATGTGCGTGGTCTACGTAGAAACGCGCCCCATTTGAAAGAACGGAATTAGCCATCAACATTTCCACTTCGGGATAATCAGCGGCGGGATTCCAACCCATCCGCGCATCGATATCGGGTCTTTCGTGGGCAAAGTCCCATGCGCGTAGTGACAAACCATCGTCAGTGTATGCATTGACCAAGAGAGATGATGCCGTCATAGGCGACATCTCCATTCCGGTCACGAGAATGCCGTACTCGGTCTCGATACCGCAGATCTTTTCAGTAGCCATAGTTCTGTGGCTTACAAATACTGACCAGAGACAGTGCGTTCAATCGCCTTGGCGCCACGCGAACTATCGGTTGTTGCATGTGACGCATTGATCGTTCGTATAAACACGATGCGTTCGCCTTTTTTGCCTGAGATGCGAGCCCAGTCATCTGGATTCGTGGTGTTGGGCAAATCATCATTCTCAGAGAACTCATCGCGCACTGCTTGCAACAGGTCGCTAGTCGTAAGGCCTCTAGTGCCCCCTGAAATCACGCGCTTAATTGCGGTCTTCTTTGCCCGTCTCACTATGTTTTCAATCATGGCTCCGCTGGCAAAATCCTTGTAATACAACACCTCTTTGTCGCCATTTTGATACGTCACTTCGAGAAACTCATTATCAACGTTGGTGTCGTACATCTGTTGCACTACCTCTTCCACCATCTGGGACACCGCACGAGGAACAGAGCCCTCTGCTCGTAGCAACTCATCAGAGTCGATGGGTATCTCATTGTCTACGTACATAGACATAATGTGCCGCGCGCCTTCTTGATTGGGCCGTTCAATTTTGATCTTGACATCTAGACGACCAGGGCGAAGTATTGCAGGGTCAATCAGGTCCTCGCGGTTAGTGGCACCGATCACGATCACATTACTTAACTGTTCTACGCCGTCCAGTTCTGCGAGTAGCTGGGGAACAATGGTTGATTCCATATCCGACGAGATGCCCGTGCCTCGTGCACGAAACATTGAGTCCATTTCGTCAAAAAAAACAATGACCGGCCAACCTTCTGCACTCTTTTCGCGCGCACGTTGAAACACCAGGCGAATGTGTCGCTCGGTTTCGCCCACATATTTGTTGAGGAGTTCAGGACCCTTAATGTTGAAGAAATATGA
>JAUMDU010000035.1:2082-2719 GCA_032121425.1 Ilumatobacteraceae bacterium
TTTGCAAGACTGTTTGCTACTGCCTTAGCAATTAATGTTTTGCCACATCCGGGTGGGCCGTAAAGCAAAATACCCTTAGGTGCTTGGAGGCGAAATTCTCCAAAAAGTTCCTGATGCAAGAACGGCAGTTCAACGGCATCCGCAATAAGTTCTATTTGGGCGTCCAGGCCGCCAATGTTTTCATACGAAACATCTGGTACCTCTTCAAGCAACAGGTCTTCAACTTCAGGTTGGGCGAGACGCTCAAGAAGCAATAGTGACCTGTGATCAAGTCGATAGATATCTCCGGGGCGAATCAAAGTCCCCCGAAGTGAATCGCTGAGCTCAACTACCTTGTCTTCATCGCCTCGCACCGATACAACAACACGCACTCCGTCGTCGAGTACATCCTTGACTGTCACTACCTCACCCACTGATTCTGCACGCCGAACCATAACGATATTGAAATTGTCATTGAGGAGAACTTCCGCACCGCGCTGAAGATCATCGGTGTTTAAGCTAGGCAGTGCATTCACCCGAAGTTTTCGTCCGTTGGCGAGCACATCAAAAGTGTGATCATCGTTGAAATCTAGAAGTACGCCGTATCCAGATGGTGGGGCCGACAGGAGCGACACTTGCTCCCGAAGACGTTCCACAT
>JAUMDU010000036.1:0-438 GCA_032121425.1 Ilumatobacteraceae bacterium
GACATGGGGTTCAATTCTTACTTTCTCATCGTGTGGGATCTCATTCGTTATGCACGAGAGGCCGGCATTCGTGTAGGCCCTGGTCGCGGATCTGCTGCTGGGTGCGCAGTGGCCTATTGCTTGCGTATTACCGATCTCGATCCACTCGAGTACGACTTGTTGTTTGAAAGATTCTTGAATCCCTCGCGCATCAGCATGCCCGATATCGACATGGACTTCGACTCGCGCTATCGCGATCAGATGATTCGTTATGCAGCAGAGAAATACGGTCGCGACCATGTGGCGCAGATCATTACTTTTGCCACCATTAAGGCACGCAATGCCGTGCGAGATGCAGCGCGAGTATTAGGTCACGAGTATGCAGTTGGGGACCGCATCGCCAAGTTGATGCCCCCACTGTTGCAAGGCCGCGATACGCCATTGGCAGCGTGTCTAGAG
>JAUMDU010000036.1:448-4816 GCA_032121425.1 Ilumatobacteraceae bacterium
AGAGTTTGACGACAACTACGCAGACGGTTACAGGGAAGCTCTCGCATTACGAGAACTGGTAGCAGTTGACGAAGTGGCAGCCAAAGTTGTTGAAGTTGCCCGAGGGCTAGAAGGTCTCAAGCGATCCGATGGTATTCACGCAGCAGCCGTGGTGATTACAGGCAAACCTTTGACGGAGTATCTCCCGATTCAACGCAAGGGTTCAGGCGATTCAGGCGGCGACGAAGCACCCATCGTCACGCAATACGAAATGAAAGCAGTGGAGTCGCTAGGTCTTTTGAAGATGGATTTCTTGGGATTGCGTAACTTGGACGTGATTTCAGATGCCGTAGAGATGATTCGCGAACAAGCAGATGCCTCTTTCGATATCGACACAATTCCGCTCGACGACAAATTGACTTTTGAACTCCTAAGTCGCGGTGACACCATTGGTGTGTTCCAGTTGGAGTCATTGCCTATGCAGCAATTGTTGCGTCTGATGCGTCCCACGGCTTTTGAAGATGTGTGTGCGGTCATTGCCTTGTATCGCCCTGGGCCAATGAGTACAAAGATGCATACCACGTATGCAAAAATCAAAAACAACTTAGAAGAACCAAATTTCTTCCACGCAGATGCACAAGAGTTGTTGGGCGACACCTACGGTCTCATGGTGTATCAAGAAAGCATGATGCGTGTTGCTCAAAAATTTGCCGGCTACAACTTGGCTCAAGCAGACAACTTGCGCAAGATATGTGGCAAAAAAGATCCGAAAGCTATGGCGGCCGAAGAAGGATCATTCGTTGCTGGCTGTGAAGCCACTGGATACGGGCGAGACCTTGGACAACAATTGTTTGACACCATCAAAGGCTTTGCGGACTACGCCTTCAACAAGAGCCACGCCTACGGCTATGGCCTCATTTCCTATCAGACGGCGTATCTCAAGGCTCACTATCCGGTGGAATACACCGCGTGTCTTTTGTCGTCTGTAAAAGGCAACTATGAAAAAGCTGCAGTGCATCTTGCAGATGCACGAGTCATGGGTATCACGGTGTCCACCCCAGATATCAACGCAGGTCGTGCAGACTTTGCCGCCATCTCTCATCCAGATGAAAAGCGAATTGTCTTTGCGTTGTCTGGAGTGCGCAATGTGGGAGAAGGTCTTGTTGCGCAGATTGTGCAAGAACGTGATGCCAACGGCCCCTACGACTCATTCCATGACTTTGCCAAGCGTGCACCTGAACAAGCCTTGAATAAAAGGGCTGTCGAGTCGCTCATTAAAGCTGGTGCTTTCGATTCACTCGGACACCCACGTCGTGGTCTTTTGATGTCGTTCGAATCAATTATTGACGCAGCAATTGTGGCGCGGCGAGAAGAAGAAAAAGGCGTGATGTCACTCTTTGGTGAACTAACCGAAGAAAACGCCAATGGATGGTCTGCTGAGATTGCAATTCCAGATCTTCAATTTGGCAAGACTGACCAGTTGCGTCACGAAAAAGAAATGCTTGGTCTTTATATCTCTGACCATCCACTTCGTGGCATCGAACATGCATTGCGTCGTTTGACATCAAGTTCAATTCGTGATCTTGAATCTCGTGAACCAGGTCCTGTCACTATTGGTGGTGTGTTGTCTGGTCTGAATAGACGATTCACAAAACGAGGTGATCAGATGGCAACGTTCACTTTGGAAGACATGGATGCATCCATTGAAGTGACGGTCTTTGCTAAGACTCTCGCCGAATTCGGCCATCTCCTTGATAACGACTTGGTGGTCACTGTGTTAGGAAGACTCAATAAGCGAGATGATGCTCCTGCAAGTTTTTCTGCTCAGCGCATTGTGGTCCCGCAGAACTTGCATGCGAAAATTCCCGAAATTCTTATCTCGCTACCTGCCGGTTTTACAGCAGAAAAACTTGAGTCCCTAAAGGACATCATCGCTGAGTTCCCCGGTCAATCACCATGCAAGGTTCAATTGGCGGGAGGCAAGATGTTCGATCTGGGGCCGAGCGCACTTGTTGACTTTGAAAAAGCTCTTGCACCGTTACGCCTTGCTTTTGGCTCAAATGCGGTAGAAATCGTCTAGTTTTAGCCCAGTTAGGCAATATTCCCCTGTAACTGGCAGAATAGAAGATGTTGTAGGCGATTATCTCGCCGGTTGTCTAGGAGTCGCCCACGCCAATGTCATTGGAAGTCACCACACAGGACTGCAGTGCTCTCACTGAAATCCAGATCGAAGAGATGCTGGGTATCGAAGGGGCATTTAAGATCGAACAGTTCCAAAAGGCTGCCCAAGATTGGGTGCTGTGCACCTTGGCACGCCTTGACGGCAAGTTGCATGGAGTGACGTTTTCTACTTTGGAACGAATTGGTGGAACACCATGTGTCTTGATTGGGTTAATGACTATCAAGCGCACGACGAAGAGGGATTCCATCTTGAAAGGTCTCATGGGGGAGGCCTACCACCGTGCACTCATGGCTTTTCCAGATGAAGACGTAGTAGTCGGCAGCAGATTTGCATCTCCCGATGGCGTGGAAGCACTTAAGGCACTCACAGAAATGATTCCGCGTTCTGGTCACAGAGCAGTGGGCGAAGAACGTGCGTGGGGCAAAAGGCTCGCGCGACGTTTCGGCGTTGACTCCACATATGACGAACAATCTTTTGTTGTCGCCTCTGGCGGACAAAGCGGATTTTTAGATTTTGAATCTTCTAAGCCTGAAAAGATTTCTCCTGACATCGCGTCGCTGTTTAAGACGGTGAATGCCAAAAAAGGCGGAGTGCTGATTGTGCACGGATGGACGATGGCTGAAAGCCTCGTCAAACTCGGTAAACATTCCTAGAACAGTGGAGTTTGAAGAAGTCATTCGTGGCCGTCGAATGACTCGCGCCTTTGCGCGTACTGCCGTGCCCAGTCAAATCCTCGAGCACTGTATTGATCTAGCGTTGCGTGCACCAAGTGCAGGGAAATCACAGGGTTGGCACCTCATGATGTTTTCCAATGAAGAGACAATGCAGTATTGGAATATCGCACTGCCAGAGTCTGACCGTCAAGGTTTTGCATTTCCTTTATTGCTCAATGCGCCAGTCATCATGTTGTCGTTGGCAGATACCGAGGCTTACTTGTCGCGTTACTCAGAGCCTGACAAAACACACACTGGGTTGGGCACGTCACTAGACATGTGGCCAGCGCCATACTGGACAATTGACGCCGCATTTTCCACGATGACTTTGTTGCACGCACTGCATGATCAAGGAGTGAGCTCTTTGTTTTTCGCACATGCTTGTGAAGACGAATTGCGCACCACTTTTGGCATTCCCGATTCTGTGCAGATTCTTGGGGTTATTGCTGCGGGTTATCCCGAAGATTCCCCGCAACGTCTCGGTCGAAGTGCGCAACGAACCCGTCGCACCCCACAAGAGATCATTCACCACCTGAAGTGGTAGTTAACAACTGTCGCAAGACATCTGGATCAGAGGTCGGCAGTTTGCAGGTGCGTTGTTGGCACACATAGGCAAGACCCTCACGGCGATCGATCCAGAGAGAAGAATCTGTGGGTGTTCCCCACGCAAGAACGGATTGTGGTCTCCACGTTTCACGAAAGACCCCAAGAAGTGCTTCGTTATGTCCAGGTAGAACAACTTCAGATATGCCAGTGTGCTCCAACAAGAAAACAGACATGGCGTTCCCAAAGGCAGAAGGAGCAGAAGGAACAACTCGAGCCAAGAGCAGCAATATCTCGTGCGCTCTAGTGGGGAATAGTGATTCATCACATAAAGCTCCAAGGCGCAAAAGAGCCATTGCCGCAACAGAATTCGCAGATGCAGTCGCATTATCCATGAGATCTTTTTGGCGCACAATAAGTTGTTCGCCATCACGTGACACGGTGAAAAGACCGCCGTGTTCGTCATCCCAGTATTGATCAAGCAATTGATATGCAGTGTCGGTGGCAACATGTAGCCAAAGATGGTTGCCCGTGAGTTCATACATACGGGTCATTGCATCAACAACATGGGCAAGGTCATGGGCAAGGGCGTGGTGCCGTGCTTTTGGGGTGGCATCGGCTTGCCAACTCCTCAACCATTTTCCATCTGGTTGACGAAGATTATTCACCAGAAAGTGTGCGGTCTGAATCGCGGCGTCAATGAGTTTTTCATCTGTGAATGCCGATGCAGCTTCACACAAGCTTGACAACATCATCGCGTTCCATTCAGTAAGAACTTTGTCGTCGAGACCTGGTCGCGTGCGTGTGTTGCGTCGCGCCAATAGTGAGTGGCGCGCTTGTTCAATAATGGGCGGGCGCGCAATATTGCCGCGATACATCAAACGATGGGGAATGTTTTTCCCTTCAAAATTTCCATCAGAAGTAATCTCCCAGTATTGGCACACTTGATGA
>JAUMDU010000037.1:0-2054 GCA_032121425.1 Ilumatobacteraceae bacterium
AAGCCACGAAGCAAAGACGTGACCGAAGGTATCGAACGAACTGCAGCCAGAGGAATGCTTCGTGCTGTTGGTATGAAAGACGAAGACTTCAGTAAGCCCCAGATTGGGATTGCTTCATCGTGGAATGAAATCACACCTTGTAATCTCTCACTTGATCGCTTAGCCCAAGCCGCAAAAGTTGGGGTGCGCGATGCAGGCGGATTTCCGATGGAGTTTGGCACAATTTCGGTTTCTGATGGAATTTCCATGGGACATGAGGGGATGCACTTCTCACTCGTAAGCCGAGAAATCATTGCTGACTCAGTTGAAACTGTGATGCAGGCTGAACGGCTCGATGGGATGGTGACCTTCGCCGGATGTGATAAATCTCTGCCTGGAATGTTGATGGCAGCAGCACGCTTAGATGTAGCAAGCGTTTTTGTGTATGCGGGATCAATCTTGCCTGGAAACGTGACATTGTCGGATGGAACAAATCGAGATGTCACAATCATTGATGCATTTGAAGCAGTCGGTGCGTGTGCTCGGGGTCTCATGAGTGAAGAAGATGTTGCTCGCATTGAACGTGCAATTTGTCCTGGTGAAGGCGCTTGCGGTGGTATGTATACGGCAAACACAATGGCTTCAGCTGCGGAAGCCATGGGAATGTCACTTCCTGGTTCTGCCGCACCACCTGCCGTAGATCGCAGGAGAGATGGATTTGCTGAAGCAAGTGGCAGAGCTGTGATTGAATTGATTCGAAATGGCATTACAACTCGTGACATCATCACTCGTGAATCACTTGAAAATGCAATTGCAGTCGTAATGGCATTCGGTGGTTCAACGAATGCAGTCTTACATCTTCTTGCGCTCGCGCATGAAGCCCAAGTTGAATTAGAACTTGCCGACTTTCACCGAATTGGTGCGAAGGTCCCGCTGCTTGCCGATGTGAAACCATTTGGACGATACGTTATGAGCGATGTTGACTCAGTTGGTGGCGTCCCTGTTGTTATGCGTGCATTGCTCGATGCTGGGTTACTCAACGGAGAGTGTTTAACGGTCACAGGAAAAACTGTCCGTGAAAATTTGGAATCGATTCAAAGCCCAGATCCGGATGGCAACATACTTCGAGCAATTGATTCTGCACTTGCAAAAACAGGTGGCATCAGTATCTTGCATGGATCGCTTGCTCCCGAAGGTGCTGTTGTGAAGAATGCTGGTATTGATGTTGAATCTTTTGAAGGAATAGCAAAAGTCTTTGATCGTGAACGAAGTGCAATGGATGCACTTGAAGAGGGCGAAATCAACGCAGGAGATGTTGTTGTTATCCGCTACGAAGGGCCAATAGGTGGGCCGGGCATGCGAGAAATGTTAATGATCACTGCAGCAATCAAGGGTGCGGGACTTGGTAAAGACGTCCTCCTCATCACTGATGGCAGGTTTTCGGGTGGCACTACTGGACTCTGTGTCGGGCATGTGGCACCGGAAGCTGCAGTTGGTGGCCCAATCGGATTAGTGAAATCTGGCGACGTTATTCGAATTGACTTGCGCGCAGGAACACTAGAAATCTTGATAGATGAGACGGAATTAGAGTCGCGTCGAAAGGCATTCGTCGCCCTACCACCTCGCTACACCACAGGTGTGCTACACAAATATGCGAAGTTGGTTGGTTCTGCGAGTAAGGGTGCAGTTTGTACCTAGTGACAAATCAAGCATCTCTTATTAGGGTTTGGCTATGACAATCATTCTCGTGGTGGTTAGTAGGCGCGCGGCCTAGCGAAAGCCTTCGTCGTGCGCACCCTCCGGACCGTTTGGTCGGAGGGTTTTTCATTACGAGATACGAAAGGAATTGAGATGAGTCAACCGATCTCAGGGGCAGAGATACTGGTTCGTTCACTTGAACATGTTGGAGTGAAAGACATGTTTGGCATTCCTGGCGGCGCAATTCTGCCAGCGTACGACCCGTTGCTCGACAGTCTTCAGATTCGACATATTCTCGTGCGACATGAACAAGGTGCTGGACACGCAGCACAAGGATATGCAATGGCGAGTGGAAACGTTGGCGTGTGCATGGCGAC
>JAUMDU010000038.1:0-13223 GCA_032121425.1 Ilumatobacteraceae bacterium
AGTGGTGCTGGGTGGACCATTGGTGGCAACAATCGGTTGGCAAATGATTTTTGTGATTCAGACGCCATTGCTACTGGGGGCTGGAATTCTTGCATGGAAGATGTTGCCGCAAACTTCCCGAGCAGATGATGTGAAGTTTGATGTTTTGGGTTCTGTGTCACTGGGACTAGGTGCAACTTTGTTGTTGCTGGGTGTGAACCGTGGACATTCTTGGGGTTGGACGTCACCTTTAATTCTTTCGTGTTTTGTAGCTTCTTTTTTATCGTTGTGGTGGTTTGTGCGCGTGGAACGCGCAGCCGAAGCGCCATTGATGCCGTTGTCGTGGTTGCGGACTCCCAACATAATTTTCCCCATCGCTATTCAGTCACTGTTGAACTTTGCCTACATGGGTGGATTTATGGTGGTGCCGCAATTGCTGGAAATTGGTCTTGGTTTTTCTCCGGCACATATTGGATGGTTGGTGATTGCACGTCCTTTGGCGTTTTCCATTACCGCGCCATTGGCTAGTTTTTTCACCATGAGATTTGGAGAACGTGTCTCGGGCATTGTGGGCGCATTGGGAATTGTGGCCTCGATGATTGTGTTGGGAACTCTCGACGATGGTGCATCTGATTTCATCATCGCGCTAGGTCTTGCGTTGTCAGGAGTGGGATTCGGCATTGCAGGTCCAGCTCTGGGTGCACTGGTAGCAAACTCGGTGGATGACGACACTGTGGGAGTGGCTGGCGCAATGCAGCAATTACTTAGCCAAATGGGTGCGGTCCTTGGTTCTACTGTGATGATCTCGATTCACGAGATGACTGCAAGCAGTGGGGTGGTGCAAAGTTATGCCTATGCGCTGCTCAGTGGAGCAGCTGCAGCTGTGGTGGGAACAATTCTTGCAACTCGTTTGCGCTCCTCAGACAGATCATTGGAGCGCATTGCCTAAAGGGTGATTGCTTTTATTTCAGCTGCTACTTGAAGACTGATATCGGTTTGAGGAATCGCTGTTTGCATCATCATGAGTCGAGTGATGTCGCCTTCAACCTTGATGCGCCCGGACATAAATGCTTGCATGCTTGCCGTGGGGTCTTGGTCGACGAATAAAGACCGTGCCGTATCGAAGTCGGTAGTAATGGTGAGATCTGGAGAATCAAGCTCGCCCAGTTCCATATCCAGGGCACCCGATGAGGTGTCGATAAAGGCTTTGATTGTTCCCTCGCCAAATGGGACCTTGGTGGTGACCACGTTGATTCTGATAGAGGCTTCAATTGTGGGCACTGATTCTGCGTGCCTGTGACGGATGTCGCGGGCAGCAGTAATCCATTCATCAGACAAAAAAAGATGACTCATTGGGCTACCTCGGCTTTATCGCTAGGGGTTTGAGTGTATTGATTGTTATCCAATGTCGGATTCTGGTGGCAGACAAGCGAGAATTGAACAATGGCTCGAATATTGGTCTCTGAAGAACTTGCCGAAGGCGGTCTAAATAAATTGCGTGCTGCCGGCCACGAGGTGGACGTGCAAACTGGCTTATCTCCCGAGCAACTCCAGGGAGCCATTGCGGGCGCACATGCCCTCATTGTGCGCTCGGCGACGCAAGTAGATGCAGATCTTTTAGCAGCAGGTAACGACTTGATGGTGGTGGGTCGCGCCGGTGTGGGTCTCGACAATGTCGATGTTGAAGCTGCAACTCGTCGAGGCGTGATGGTGGCAAATGCCCCAGAGTCAAACATTGTGTCGGCAGCTGAACACACAATGGCGATGTTGCTTGCCGTTGCGCGCAACGTTCCCCAAGCACACGCCGCTTTGGTGCAGGGCCGATGGGAACGTAGCAAATGGGAAGGCGTTGAACTCTTTGACAAGACCTTGGGTGTTGTGGGCCTAGGTCGAATCGGAAAATTGGTGGCACAACGTGCGGCGGCTTTTGGAATGCGCATTGTTGCATTTGATCCTTATGTGTCCGATGAACGTGCACGCGCAATGAATATTGAATTGCTTGATCTCGACACTTTGGTAAAGCGTTCAGATTTCATCACGGTCCATTTACCAAAGAACAAGGAAACAATTGGTCTGTTCAATACTGAGATGTTCAAAAAGGCAAAGCCCAGTTTGCGCATTATCAACGTTGCCCGTGGTGGGATTATCTCTGAAGCAGATCTCGCTGATGCAGTAAAAAACGGAGTCATCGCTGGCGCTGCACTCGATGTGTTTGATAAAGAGCCCACTACTGAGTCTGTGTTATTCGGCGTAGATGGAATTGTGGTCACTCCACACTTGGGTGCAAGTACCACAGAGGCTCAAGATCGTGCCGGTCTCGACATTGCCGATCAAATACTTCTTGCCCTTTCTGGAGACTTTGTTCCCTATGCGGTCAATATCTCTGCAGCCGATGCAAATGAAACACTCAAGCCGTACTTGCCATTGGCGGAGCGACTCGGTCGTTTGTTCTCTGCTGCAGCAGGGGATACCAAGGATTTGGAGATCATCGCAACGGGAGAGATTGCGGGATACGACACACGTATTTTGACTCTGTCGGCATTGAAGGGTTTTTTCTCTATGCGCAGCGATGATGCAGTGACATTCGTTAATGCTCCACAGGTTGCTCAAGCCCAAGGCATAGAGGTGAAGGAATCAAAGGTTTCTGCCGCAGCTGCTAATAGCGATTATGTAAACCTTGTGACATTGCGTGCAGGATCACACGCCATTGCTGGCACATTGGTCGGCCCTCGTCGCCAGGCACGCATTGTCATGGTTGATGAACACGGAACAGATGTGCCGCCATCGAATCACATGTTGGTTGTGCGCAATGATGATCGCCCAGGTGTGATCGGACTAGTTGGCACTCTTTTGGGTCGCCATAACGTCAACATTGCAGACATGGATGTAGGTCGCGCCGATCGTCCAGGAACAGCGCTGATGGTGATTGCGCCTACTGCAGAAGTTCCTGAAGAAGTTCTCGAAGAACTTCGTGGTCAACCTGGAATTATTGAAGTGACATCGCTGCGCGCTTAACGTGCAGCGTTTAGCGCATCACGCGTGCGTTGTGCTTCTTGTGCGGCACCAGCAATTGCGCCATCGGCGTACAAGATGGCCCGTGATGAGTTCACAATAAGTCCCGTTCCTCGGCTATTAGATCCATTGCGCACCACCACTTCAGGATCTCCACCTTGTGCCCCCACACCTGGAACAAGCAATGGCATGTCGCCCACAATGGAACGCACATTGGCAAGCTCTTCTGGGTAAGTGGCCCCTACCACCAATGACACATCGCCCATCTGGGCCCATTGAGTTGTGGCGCGTTGGGCCACGTGGACATACAGCGGTTCGCCATCAATGATTTGCGATTGAAAATCGCCACTTCCCGCATTCGAGGTGCGACACAGCACAATCGCTGCACCTTGTGGGTGTGTGAGATAAGGCTCAATGGTGTCAGTACCCATGTAGGGATTTACGGTGACTGCATGTGCGCCGTAGCGATCAAAAGCTTCGCGTGCGTACATGCGCGCTGTGTCGCCAATATCGCCGCGTTTGGCATCCAAGATGATGGGGATATCGGGATAGTTGTTGCGAATGTAGGCACAGACTTTTTCCAGCTGCTGTTCTGCGCCCACTGCTGAAAAATAGGCAATCTGGGGCTTAAAGGCACAGGCATATTCAGCCGTGGCATCCACGATGTCGGTGAGGAACCATTCAATGCCTTCAGCATCGGTGGAGTAACTCTTCGGGAAGCGTGATGTATCGGGGTCAAGACCCACACATAACAAAGACTGAGACGTTTCCCAGCGTCGCTCGAGAAGGGAAGAAAACCCCAACGTCAGCCTTCAATTGTGATGGCAGCAGTGGGGCACAGGTCGGCTGCTTGCGTCACTTTGTCACGAAGCTCTTCGCCTGGTTCTTCAATCAAGATGTAGAGGTAGCCGTCGCTACGCACTTCAAATACTTCAGGCGCAACCTGGGTGCATGCACCTGTGGAAGCACACACATCGAAATCAACTGTCACCTTCATGGGGACCCCCTTTGTCTGTCTCCAAACTACTCGCCAATGATGGGAGAAATGTTTGTTGTGTGTCTTTCGTATGCATTGAGTACTGCGCGAAATGACGCCGAGATGATGTTGGGGTCAGTTCCCACACCCCATCGCACGTTTCCGTCACCGTCAGTTGTTTCCACATAGGCCACGGCAGTGGCTTGCGAACCTTGCCCCATTGCGTGCTCGGCATAATCCACCACGTCAATCTGGGCACTCAATCCATTGTTGACTGCACGTACAAATGCGTCAATCGGTCCATTTCCCTCGGCGGAAATCGTGTGGTGTTCTTCGCCAATCAGTATCTGGGCAGAAATTGTGGTGCGTCCCGAGGTGGAATCACTTGTTAATTCATGGCTCAGCAATTTCACCTGTGGTGCTGACGGCAGATACTCCTGCACGAAAGAATCCCAAATCACCGTTGAACTCACTTCTGTTCCAGAGTCTTCGGTCATGTGTTGGATCGTTTTGGAGAATTCAATTTGTAGTCGACGTGGAAGATCAAATCCATGTTCGGCCTTCATGATGTAGGCAACACCGCCCTTGCCGGACTGGCTGTTCACGCGGATCACTGCCTCGTAGTTGCGGCCCACATGCTTGGGGTCAATAGGCAAGTAGGGAATGCCCCATTTGTCGTAATTCTTTGGGAGCGCTTCAAAGCCCTTTTTGATGGCATCTTGGTGGCTGCCCGAAAAAGAGGTGTACACAAGATCACCCACATACGGGTGGCGCTCGGGCACGGGCAAACGATTGCAGTATTCAGCCACACGACGTAATGCATCAATGTCGGAGATATCCAGTTCAGGATCTACTCCGTTCATCATCAAGTTCATCGCCACATTGATGAGGTCTAAGTTGCCAGTGCGCTCACCATTTCCAAACAGGGTTCCTTCGGCACGGTCTGCACCGGCCATTAAGCCACATTCGGCTGCTGCAGTTCCTGTACCGCGATCATTATGTGGATGAAGCGAGATAATCACCGTGTCACGGTTTTTAATGGTGCGAATGAACCATTCAATAACATCGCCATAGACATTGGGTGTGTAGCTCTCCACTGTGGCAGGCAAGTTCAGGATCAATGGATTATCTGCCGTAGGATTAATAACGTCCATCACCGCTTCGCAAATCTCGATTGCAAAGTCCGGCTCGGTCAATGTGAAGCTCTCAGGGGAGTATTCGTAGCGCAGATGTGTTCCCGCCAACATGGGTTCATAGCTGCGACACAAACGCGCAGCATCTACGGCGATGTCGATGATGCCTTTCTTGTCGAGACCAAATACCACTTCGCGCTGCAACGGATTCGTGGAGTTATAGAAATGCACGATGGCATTTTTTGCACCGTTCAAACATTCATATGTGCGCTCAATGAGTTCGGGTCGACACTGCACCAACACCTGAATAGTGACATCGTCGGGAATGAGGTCGTTCTCGATGATGTGTCGCACAAAGTCGTAATCGGGTTGACTTGCAGAGGGGAAACCCACTTCAATTTCTTTGAAACCCATCTTGACCAGTGCATTAAACATGTGGAGTTTGCGCTCAGGGTCCATGGGGTCAATCAGTGCTTGATTGCCATCGCGTAGGTCCACACTGCACCAGATGGGCGCTTTTTCAATAGGACGATTTGGCCATGTGCGGTCTTCGAGGACCAAGGGAATCCATGGTGAATATTTCTCGAACGGCATTTTCTTTGGTGTCACGTTTTGTGGAGGCATGTGAGGTTCCTTTGTAGTGGGCAGGGAAGAAGAGTTAGGGCAACAAAAAACCCCCTGCATAGGCAGAGGGTTTCGACAGCAACGATATGTGGCTGCTGCCGTTACATAAGAAGGAGGAGACTGGTTGAAGTAATCACTGTTCTCAGGCTATACGAGAATGCAGGCCAGTGCCACCTCATCGTTGAAATCACAGACCGTTGGCGGCCAAGTTCTCAACGATGAGGTCCAGGGTTTGGCTAAGCGTCCCCTACGAGGAAGTTGCCAAATTGCCATGGGTCAGAGGAGTCAAGGTTGTCTCCGTGATCGGCCCATTGGTCAAAGATGTCTTTGCGTTCCTTCAATGGAGTCCAGTCGGTAGGCCCAGAGAATTGTGTTCCCAAATATGGACGAGCCTTTTCCAAGATGAACTCATGGGGCAAATCGTCAGGAACACAGATCCCACGCTCTGGTTCCACAATCATCCACTGCACTGCCGCCACAATCGAGGCCGCTACTTGAAGGGTTGTCGCGCTTTGATGAGGAAGCACTGCACGTGTTTCTTCAATAGACAACAGCGATCCTGTCCACCAGCCATTGAAGTCGTGACCAAGTAGCAAGACTCCCAACTCATCGCGACCACTCACAATTTCATCGGTGAGCAAACGTTGCTGTGGCTGCATCTCCCAGTTGCGCATCTGCAACTCGCGCACACTGGCGATGGCATCATTTGAAGGGCAATACGCATAGTGCACAGTGGGGCGATAGATGTCTTTGCCTGATGCATCCTTGACGGTGAGGTGATGACACATTGTGTATGCCTCGCCATGGCGAATCACCATGCCATGGGTAGGACCACATGGAACCCATGAGCGCACCCAGGTATTCATTCCAGGCTGTGCAATACAAATCTGATTATTCGGTCCGTCGTCATTATGTGCATAGCCGCGGGGAGGGAGTTTCTTTTCGTGTGTTCCCCAACCAAGTTCTGCGGGAGCGATTCCTTCTTCGTAGAAGCCATCAATGGACCAAGTGTTGACAAATTCATTGACTTCTTTTGGCGTCGATGAAATTTGAGTATCACGCTCTGCGATGTGAATCACTTTGGTGCCCGTCAACATGGCAAGTCGGTTGAACTCGCGCTGAGCTAGCGCGTTTTCCAGATCTACTTGACGAGTACCTGCACGACCTTCAGTCAGAATCTTCTCGGTGATCTCTGCAAGTGCTTGCTTGACAAAATGACTCACTAATCCCGGGTTAGCTCCGTGTTCAAGAACAGCAGTTGCACCACTGTTGCCACCCCATTGACGAATCATTTTGGTGAGGGACTGGTGCCGTACATAGAGAGTGCGCTCAAGTGGGTGAGTGGTTGCCATGTCTTCGTATGGATCCCACAACTCCACTGAAGTATTGAGATAGCGCACACCATGTTCGTGGCACCAGTTCAAAATAGTGGGAGCGTCGATGTTCCATGCCAAGTCGAGCAACATGTCGCCATGTGAGACACGTGCTGACAAAAACTCATCAATGTTCTCTGGAGTAACGCGACCAATCTCGTACTGCACGCCTTGTTGGAGAAGATCAGCAATGCGATGTCGGTTATCGACAAAGTCGACAATGGTGATTGACGAAGGATCAATTGTGGTGTCACGCACGATCAGGGGGAGTGCGCATTGTGCGACTCCACCACAACCAAGCACAAGCAAACGACGGGGGACCTGGGGAGTTGAAGTTGTCATCGCGCGCTCTTAACTGCGTTCTGCCACAACAGAGTCGTCGTGCATGATTTCGTCCAGCGCTTCGCTGAACTCTGGTTCATCGGGCACGAGCAATGCCTGCCAGTCGTATACAAGTCCTTTTCGGCCATGCGTTTGCATTCCGTTGAGTTGTGCGTCCATAGAGAACACCTCCCTGGTGGGTAGAGGGTTCGCCCGTGGCGGGTGGCGCAGGTCGTGATCTCTCGATTCGGTCCGTACGACTTTTGCTCGGTGCAATCCGTTGTGGTTGGTCCTTTCTGTACGGGAGTTTCCCGTATCAGGAAAAACGAACCTAACGCACGGGAGGCTTCGTCGTGCAACTCTTTGCAAAAAATTCACCTGTTGCTTGGCGTTGTGGGGCCAAGAGTTCATGTGGTCCCGGCGTTTCGGGGCAAACATCCCCAATAGATAGGGGAAAGTGCCGATACGGTGAGATACCGACATGACTGATTCTTTAATTGCCACTCCCACAGGTTTTGCCGCCTTGGGCGTGCCCCCCAACGTTGATGCCGGCCTTGCTGCTGCTGGCTTTGCTGCTCCATTCGCCATCCAAACCGAAGCCATTCCTGTGGCGATGCGGGGAGTTGATGTGTGTGGCCGTGCGCGCACAGGTTCGGGTAAGACACTTGCATTTGGAATTCCCATGCTGGCCAGAACAGAAAAATTCGCCTCACCACGTGCCCCACGAGGACTTGTGCTGGTACCCACGCGTGAACTTGCCTTGCAGGTTGCAGAAGTTCTCCAACCCATCGGCGCATCTTGTGATCGTGTGATTCTTCCTGTGTACGGAGGTGCATCTCGCGATGATCAAATCGATGCATTGGAAAAAGGCGTGGACATTATCGTTGCCACTCCACTGCGTCTCATTGATCTGATGAAGGCAGAAGAAGTGCGACTTGATGATGTGCAAGTTGTCGTGCTTGATGAAGCGGACCGCATGGCTGATGAAGGCTTTACTCCTCAAGTGGAGTGGGTGTTGCGTCATGTCACTGGTGATCACCAAACCATGTTGTTCTCGGCCACCTTGGATGGCCAAGTAGGAAACCTTGTACGTCGTTATATGAAGTCGCCCGAGGAAGTCTCCATTGATGCACCCACCGACACAGTGGGTACCATGCACCACTTGTTTTTGGCAGTGCACAGAATGGATAAAGACAAAGTGATTTCTGCCATTGTTGCATCCACTGGAAAGACCGTTGTTTTTTGTGATACCAAACGACTCTGCGATCGAGTCACAGAGAACTTGCAAGATCTCGGAGTCAATGCATCTGCTTTACATGGTGATCTGACTCAAGCGGCTCGTGAGAAAGCTATTGAGCGCTTTACGAACAATCAGCTGAAAGTGTTGGTGGCCACAGATGTCGCAGCACGTGGAATTGATATTGATGACGTTGCGTGTGTGGTGCACTACGTACCACCTATTGACACCAAGGCGTATCTGCATCGTTCGGGTCGTACCGCACGCGCAGGCCGCGATGGTTGGGCGGTGACATTGGCTGAATATAACCAGCACACAACGTGTCGCATTATTCAACGGGCGCTGCGTTTAAAAACAGAACCGCCTGTTGAGGTGTTCTCTAACGATGCTCGGCTGAAAGATTTGTCTCAGTTTCTGGCGTCTCCGATTTATTAGGCCCTACTCATAATGAAACTTTTATCTCTTCGATGTTTCTGGATTTTTGAAACGATTCAATAGAGTTTTTTCAGTCCTCAATTCAGACGCTTATGAATGGGCTCGACGATAAGTGGCACATAATTAGCCCAGTTATCAAGCCCTGTCCGCGGTGTGCAGCGAACAAATTTTCAGGGAAACACCTATCGGGTACTGTTTGCTGGTTGCCTGCAAGCGTGACAGGCAGACGGGAAGGGTGGAGGTAATGGCAATCGAAGTTGTGTCGGCACAATCAGCCGACAGAATTTTACCCATTCTTGCTGAGCGTCTTGGTATGCCGATGGATGATCCTTTTGCCCCAGACATCGTGGTTGTACCTGGAATTGGCGTTGCCGACTGGATTCAAGAACAACTCTCGATGCAATTTGGCCCGCAAGGCATTGTTGCAAACACAAAATTTTGGTTACCAAATGAATTCAATGCAATCGTTAGCGCCGATGCAAGTCATGGATCAAGAATGCCTAACGCAACTGTTTTGCAATGGTTGATCCTTGAGCATCTCACGAATAAAGCACGTGAAGGGGTTGAACCTGCACCTGGCTTTAATCTGGCTAAGAGAAAGCTGTCATTTGCTAAACGTGTTGCTGAAATGTATGACCGTTATGCGGTACATCGCCCTGAGATGATTCTTGAATGGAACGCCGGGAAAGACACCGATGGCGCATTTCCACTTTCCGAGAATCACAAGTGGCAGGCAAATCTATGGCGCGAGCTGAATTCAATAATTGGAGATTCAAGTGTTGTATCTGAAAGTAAAACTTCTTCTCTCCTAGTTACAGATTGGCAACGAGGGCGAGTGACTTTTTTTGGGCTTGAATCTTTCTCGCGTTCAAAAGTGCAACTACTTAAAGCAGTGGGTGAACATCGTGACATAAAAATTCTGCATCTGTCTCCGATAGATGGCGTCATTCCTAGGTATCGCTCCGAGGATTTTGTAGTTGATGAAAGACGCCGCGCTCATGATCTCACTACACAAGTCAATAACCCATTGTTGCGTTCTTGGAGTCGCACTGCTCTTGAATGCGCAGCACTGCTATCGACAGTCGCAGATACTGCCCAAAGCATTTCATCAGTTCACTCTGAGTCGGTCCTTGGGCAACTGCAGAAATCAATAGCGCAAGATACTGAAGTGGTTTCAGAAGACAAGTACGAAGAACTATTGAAGCAATCCGATGGGACTGTACAGATTCATCTGTGCCACGGGGCAACAAGACAAGTAGAAGTAATGCGCGATGCGCTTCTTCATGTAATGAAGTCAGATCCTTCAATACGGCCTCGGGATATCGTTGTTCTTTGCGCCGATCTAGAAAAGTATTCACCTCTTATCGAGCCGGTCATGAGTGCTGAACTAGGTCCAGAACGAAGAAAATTGCCCGTTTCAATCGTTGAAAAATCGAATGTCACTGCAACACCAACTGCTGTAGCTCTAGATACCGTTCTCGCACTTGCCGCCGGCCGTTGCAGTGCACTGGAAGTCCTTGAAGCAATTTCGCTTGAACCAATTCGACTGAAGTTTGGTTTTGAAGAAGAGGACTTACAAGTAATTGCAGGTTGGGTAAACCAATTGAATGTGAAATGGGGAATTGATTCAGAGCATCGAACTTCTTGGCAGTATTCCTTGGAATTTGAGGAAGGAACATGGCAGATCGCCATTGACCGATTAATTGCAGGGATGATGATCCAGTCTGAGAGTACCCAGGAGCATTTTTCTGGTATCGCCGCCTTCGATGATGTCAGTGGAAGCGACCTTCCAACAATTGGAAGACTTTTTTCCTTTCACGATGCTCTAAAGACCATTCAGAAACTTGCCCTAAATGCACATACGGCTCAGGAGTGGGCTGCAATTCTCCGCCAAATTGTTGACGATTTCATTTCCGTTTCGCACGAAGAAAAACAACATAGTTTGGATGCGTTTAAGGTGGTCAGCCAATTAGATGCGGCAGCATCGTCTGCCCCGACAGCCCAGTTTTCACTCGCCGAATTTCGCCAGTACGTTTCAGACAGCATTCCTTCTGTGCGCGGCGGCGCTCTAAAGTGGTCAGATGTTGTAAGAATTGCGTCACCCAACCGGTTGCGCGGTATTTCCGCTCGTGTCATTGCATTTTTGGGTTTTGATGAAGGATCTTTCAAAGATAGAAATGCCGGTGGCGATGACATTTTGGCGACTGACCCGAGAATTGGCGAGCGAGATCTTCGCGCCGACGAACGACTTGGACTTCTCACGACGATTCAGTCTGCTAGTGATTACTTGATTATCACGTGTAATGGTCACGATGTAAACAAAAATACAAAAATTCCGTTGGCGGTCCCGATGGAAGAATTAAAAGACGCAATTGCGCTGGCAATAGCCACAATCCCTAAGGACAATCGACAAAATAAACCCGTGATTGTCAACCACAGTCGACAGTTAGCTGACCGAGTAAACATTGCGCTAAGCCCTGATTCATCAGAGAAGAACGTGCAGAGGCTTGTTGGTGATGGGGTGGCGTGGACATTTGATCATGCTGCAGTTGGGGTTGTTGAACGAATATCCAACCCTTCAATTACAAAAGATCACACAAATGGTGGCTTTGAGTATTCGGTGTTGCCGCCACCTGCTAAAGAAGAAATTCGATCAGAAATCACTGTCAACGATCTCTTTGAAGCCATTCGTCGCCCTGTTGATGTTTTTGTGAACCAACGTCTGGGGGTGATGCTTCCAGGCGAGGAGAATGCAATAGATGTAGAGCTTCCACTTTGGCCAGACAATTTGGCATACAGCCAAATAGGTCGAGAATTGATAGAAGCAATTCGCAGTGGCGAAACTGCCGAACAGTGGAAGAAACAGAAACATCTATCCGGTGGACTCCCTCTGGGTGCTCTAGCTGGCGACGTTTGGTTAGAAGTAGAAACTGAAGTTTTGGCAATGATGGAAGCAGCAGCTGATGCCCTACGTGACAGGCCTGAACAAGTTCCAGTTTCATTAACCGTCGAAGATAAAGAATTGGATCCTGTTGCTCAAGGTGCACTACGAGTTCGTGACATGATCAGTACTCACGGCGACACAGTTCTTGCTATAAATTACGCAAATTGGAACAGGCGTATGCGGGTGTTGCCATGGCTTCAGATAGCTGCACTCACATTGCAAAATCCTGAAGTCAATTGGAAGGCAGTGATCATTGCAAAAGCCCCAAAGGTCAAGAGCACTGCTAAGGTTCCACCGGCTCAGGCACTTTTTGCACAGGAAGAGTTTGTTCTCGCTGGAGACACGTCTGAAGATCGCATGGTCTCAGCGCGTCGAGTTCTCGATTTTGGAAACACGATTCGAAATCGAGCACGAATTGTGCCGATACCGCTCTTTGAGCGGACGTCTTGGGTTATCGAAAAGTCGGCATCTGATCAAAACGTTGAGATGCGAAGTGACTCGAAGCGTCCATCATATGTTTTGATTTTTGGTAGCAGAGAATTACCTGACTTTAAATCTGATCCGTTAATTGAGGAGATAGACATAGACCTACCGGCTAGTTCATCTCGATTTGAGGCCTATGCAGCTTGGCTTTTAAATGTGTGGAGTGAAACTGTTGTGGTTCTAAGAGAAGCTGAACCGTCAAAAAAGCGCAGCGCTGGGTCCAAGAACAAGACGAAGAAGAATGTTGATGTTGAAGCAATAGAGGTTGATGACTGATGGCACGTTTCCGGGTTCGCATTCCTCTTGTAGGTATTTTCTTTAAGGCAAGATCATTTTTTAGAAATCCTGTGCGATTCGTTGCGCGACGACTCTTTCGCTTCAGTCTTCGGTTGGGGATTTTGGGCATTAGTTTTGGGCTTGGCGGCATTAAATTTTCCCTCGGGTTTGGCATTTTCAGTCTGCTATTTGGAGGAGGCAAGAAGAAATCACGCGGTGGTTCCAGCGGGGGATCAGAGCGTGGAGGTCGCGGGAAAAGGGCAACTGAAAAATTAGAGAGAGCTTCGCGCTCATTGCGCGAAAGGCTCGGTGAATCGCTTCGCAGGGAGCGCGAAGAACGGGATGCTCGCGATACGGCTGAGCGCGAGGAACGAGAACGTCCTGAACGTGAAGAACGCGAAAGAACTGAACGCGAAAGGGCTGAACGTGA
>JAUMDU010000039.1:0-9624 GCA_032121425.1 Ilumatobacteraceae bacterium
GCGAGTTGTGTTTCCTACCGAGACTGGTGTCGAGCGTGTGGAAGCCGAATTGGGACTCGACAACTTGTATGACGCTGTGCAGCAGAACCTCGTGCACCAACTACAGGTTGCCTTGAAGGCAAAAGAATTGTATCGACGCGATAAGGACTACATCGTCGATAGTGGCGAAGTGAAAATTGTTGATGAGTTCACAGGCCGCATTTTGGAAGGCCGTCGCTGGAGTGAGGGCATCCACCAGGCTGTCGAGGCAAAAGAAGGGCTTCGCATCAACGAAGAAAACCAGACACTTGCCACGATTACTTTGCAGAACTATTTCCGTATGTATGACAAGTTGTCGGGAATGACTGGTACTGCTCAGACCGAAGCGGCTGAATTGGTGAACACGTACTCGTTGCAAGTAGTTCCCATTCCCACCAACCGAGAAGTGCAGCGCGACGATCTTCCAGATCTCATCTTCAAATCAGAAGCAGCAAAATTCCGCGCAGTAGTGGAAGACATCGTTGAGCGAAACTCCAAGGGTCAGCCCATTCTTGTAGGAACCATTTCGGTGGAAAAGAGTGAGCATCTCTCAAGAGAGTTGACAAAGCGCGGTATTAACCACGAAGTCTTGAACGCAAAACAACATACGCGCGAGGCAATGATTGTTGCTCAAGCGGGCCGACTTAAATCTGTGACTGTGGCAACCAACATGGCGGGTCGCGGCGTGGACATTCTCTTGGGTGGCAACCACGAGCTTTTGGCTCGACAACAAGTACTGGCCGAGGGTGTTGATCCAGCTGTTTTGGTTGATGAGTTCGCCCTGCCTGCTCCATTGGAACAATTGCATCCAGATTTTCAGGCCGCACGAGCCGCAGGCCTTGCCCGTTATGAAGAGTTGCTTCCTGTCTTTAAACAGCAGTGCTCTGAAGAGGGTGAAAAGATTCGCGCATTGGGTGGCCTGTATGTATTGGGCACCGAGCGACATGACAGCCGCCGCATCGACAATCAGTTGCGCGGCCGTGCTGGACGTCAAGGCGACCCTGGTGCAAGCCGTTTCTATCTCAGCCTTGAAGACGAGTTGTTGCGTTTGTTTGCTACCGGTGCATTGAGTTGGGTGATGGGTCGCACCCTTCCCGACGACGAAGCAATTGAAGCCAAGATGGTGACGAAAGCTATTGAACGCGCCCAAACCACGGTGGAACAACGCAATGGTGAAGTGCGCAAAAACGTCTTGAAATACGACGAAGTTATGAACGAACAGCGCAAGGTGATTTACATGCGCCGCGATCAGATCTTGTCGGGCGCTGATCTCACTGCTGCAGCCATGGAGTATTTGGCCGAAGCCGTTGATTCGCTGATTGAGACCTACTGCGTGTCGGAAGCAAGTGATGAGTGGGATGTAGAAGGCCTTGTTCAGCAACTCACAACTTTTTGGCCTGCACAAGTCACCATTGAACAAGTGGAGCAGTGTCGTGGTACCAACGCGGTATATGACTTAGTAATGGCAGATGCCAATGCTCATTACCGCCGTCGCGAGGAAGAGCTTGGCTCTGATGTCTTGCGTCAAATAGAGCGTCAAGTGATGCTGAGCATTATTGATCAACGGTGGCGTGAACATCTCGAAGAGATGGATTATCTCCAAGAAGGCATCAACTTGCGAGCAATGGGTCAAAAAGATCCACTCACTGAATGGCAACGTGAGGGATATGACATGTTTGGTCAGATGATGACCGGCATTGCGCAAGATTTTGTTCGCTACGTCATGCATGTACAAGTAGTGCACGAGGAGCAACCTGCAATTGCTGTGCGAAACCTCACTGAAACCTCTAGCGAGGACGTAGACACGGATGGATTTACTACGGCAGCTTTGGCTGGTGGCGATGTGGACCCCGAGCTGCTACGCCCCGCAGATGAAGAGATTCGTCGCCCTGTAATAAAGGACGCCAATGATTGGTCCAATACTCCACGTAACGCACCATGCCCTTGTGGGTCTGGCCGCAAATACAAGGTGTGTCACGGCGCAGCGTCGTAGTTGTCTTCGTATCGATTTATATGAGGGATTTCAGTAACGACATTAAAGACGTATCTCGCCGTCTTTCTGAAGCGTATGTGTATCTGAAAATTGACCAAGCACGGGCGCGTTTGTCCGAACTTGAAGTAGAAATTTCTCGCCCTGATCTTTGGGATGATCAAGATCTCGCAAAAAAAGTGAACTCTGAATACTCCAATGTGAAATCTGACGTGGATGAGTACACCTCGCTAAAAGCCATTGTGGACGATGTGGAAGTTCTTCATGAACTTGCCAGAGAAGTGGACGATGACTCTCAAGAGGGTGAGATTGAAGCAAACATCAGCAAAGTTTCAGCAGGGCTTGGTGTATTGGAAATGCGCAGTTTGTTCACGGGTGAACACGACAGCGTGGATGCAATTGTGCAGATCAATGCAAAGGACGGTGGAGTTGATGCCCAGGATTGGGCAGAGATTTTGTTGCGTATGTATACGCGTTGGGCTGAACGCCGTGGTTTCACTGTCGAGATAGACGATGTCAGTGCGGGAACAGAGGCGGGCATCATGTCTGCTGAATTAACCATTAGAGGTCGCTATGCCTATGGCCTGATGACATCGGAACGGGGAACTCACCGCCTTGTGCGCATTAGTCCATTTGATAATCAAGGTCGACGCCACACAAGTTTTGCTGTTGTTCAAGTCTGGCCAGTGATGGATGCACCCGACATCGAAATAAACGAGGCAGATGTGCGCATGGAAGTTTTTCGTGCATCAGGCGCTGGTGGACAGCATGTCAATAAGACATCATCTGCAGTGCGACTGATTCATGAACCCACCGGGGCTGTAGCAAGTAGTCAGGAAGAACGCAGTCAATTGCAAAACCGTGAAAAGGCAATGGGTCGCCTCAAGGCCATGATTGCGGCCAAAATTGAAGAAGAGCATCAGGTCGAGAAAGACCGCATTGCCGGCAAGCCCGCCCAGGTGGGCTGGGGGGCCCAGATTCGCTCGTATGTTCTTCAGCCGTACCAGATGGTCAAAGATGTGCGTACCGAGGTGGAATCTGGCAACGTGGCTGGCGTCCTCGATGGCGACCTTGAGACCTTTATGGAGGGGTATTTGCGATGGCGTCGCGAGCTCTCTGCCTAGTTGTGCAAGGGTTTGCGCCCCGACCATGACCAGGTATTCATTATTGCTAGGTTGGGAACTTCCATGATTCGTCTTGAGAATGTCTCCAAGATGTATGGCGGTGAGATCCCCGCGGTACGTGATGCAACCTTCGATATTGCGAAGGGTGATTTTGTCTTCCTTGTGGGTCCGTCAGGCTCTGGAAAATCCACACTCCTACGACTGATTAACCGCCAAGAGCGTCCCGAGCGTGGAGACGTGTGGGTTGCGGGTCGCAACATAAATGAAATGGCGAATAATCAGATTCCTCATCTTCGACGCACTATGGGGAATGTTTTTCAGGACTACAAACTTCTTCCCAATAAAACAGTGTTCGAGAATGTGGCTTTTGCCCTCGAAGTAATTGGTAAGCCCAAACATGTGATCGGTCAACAAGTGCCACAAGTTCTTGATCTGGTGGGCTTGTCGGGCAAAGAAGATCGCTTCCCGCATCAGTTGTCGGGTGGAGAACAACAACGCGTCTCCATTGCGCGCGCGTTCGTGAATCGTCCACTGATTCTTTTGGCAGACGAGCCAACAGGAAACCTTGACCCCGCTACAGGCGAGGGCATCATGGGGCTTCTCGACGCGATCAATAGAACAGGTACAACTGTGGTGATGGCTACACATGACCATCGTGTAGTGAATGCGATGAGACGCCGAGTGATTCAGTTAGACCGTGGAGTAATTGTGCGCGACCAAGAGCGAGGTGTGTACGAATGATTCAAAGACTTTCATACGCATTGCGCGAAACGATTGCTAGTTTCCGTCGAAATGTCACCTTGTCGGTTGCTGCGGTCATCACTTCTGCGGTGTCGCTGTTGCTTGTGGGAACGACATTCCTTATTCAGCGGGCTTTTGACAACCTTTTGGTGCAATGGCGAGGCGACGTGGGAATGATTGTCTTTGTTCGCCCCGATGTGACCCCTGATGCACTCAAATTGATTGAAGACAATTTGCGCTCACAACCCAATGTGGTCGATCTCGACAAACTCGAGTACCTCGATCGCGATGCAAGTTATGAAGAAGCAAAGCGTGTCTTTGTGGGGGACCCCACAACGCTGAGTTTGCTCTCTATCGACACGATTCCTTCGCAGTTCAAAGTGGTGCCCCTCACAACAGATCCTGAATTAGTGAGAAATCTTGCTTTGCAGTATCGAACTTTGCCAGGCGTGGCTGGAGTGTCGTTAGCCGAAGATGAATTCGATGTGATTTCTACGTTGTCTGGTTTTGTGCGAACCGTAACTATTGCTATGTCGCTCGTACTGCTTGGGGTGGCTGTAATTCTGATTTGGAACACAATTCGTACGGCAATTTTTGCTCGACGGCGTGAGATTGAAGTAATGAAACTGGTGGGTGCAACAGACTGGTTCATTCGGGTGCCCTTCATTCTTGAAGGCCTGATTCAAGGGCTATTGGGTGCAGTGGTGTCATGTGGGGGACTGTGGGCACTCAACAGTGCTTGGACATCAGGTGTGGCCGGATTCAAGCCAGGCACAGGGGTCAGTTCTTTGATTGTGCCGGGGTCTTATGTCAATGGCGTGATGGTTGCATTGTTGATCATTGGCGCTTTGGCTGGCGGTATTGGCTCTGGAGTGGCATCAAGCAAGTTCCTTGACGTCTAGTTGAATAAATCCCTCCCTTGGGCGCATCGCTAGGGTCTGTGTATGGATTTTCAAGACATCTCATTAGATGTGAGCGACGCGATTGCAACAATCACATTGAATCGTGCAGACAAGATGAACGCCTTTACGGGTCGGATGATGTACGAACTCATCAGTGCATTTGATGCCACTGATGCAAACGATGACGTGAAGGCTGTCATTGTCACAGGCGCTGGTCGCGCATTTTGTGCTGGAGCCGACTTGTCGTCTGGAGGCGAAACCTTTGCTAAAGGTGGAAGTGATGTGAAAACAGCACAAGGTGTTCCAAGAGATGGAGGCGGATTGGTATCTTTGCGCATCTTCAATAGCCTCAAGCCCGTCATCGGAGCCATCAACGGAGCAGCCGTGGGTGTGGGCGTGACCATGACACTGCCGATGGATATCCGACTCGCCAGTGAATCTGCAAAGTTTGGTTTCGTTTTCGCAAAACGTGGAATTGTGCCTGAGGCATGTTCGTCATATTTCTTGCCGCGCTTAGTGGGTATTCAACAGGCGACTGAATGGGTATACACAGGTCGTTTATTTAGCGCCCAAGATGCTCTTTCTGCCGGGTTGATTCGCAGCGTGCATGCCCCTGATGACTTGTTGCCAGCCGCACGTGCACTTGCTACAGAGATTGCTGAAAATACCGCCCCTGTGTCTATTGCGTTATCGCGTCAAATGTTGTGGCGCATGTTGGGGGCATCGCATCCCATGGATGCGCATCGGGTTGATTCGCGCGGAATTAAAGAGCGCGGCAGAAGTGCTGACTCAAAAGAGGGTGTTGTGAGTTTTCTTGAAAAGAGAGCTGCTCACTATCCCGATCGTGTCTCTGAGGGACTGCCAGACATTTTTCCGAATTGGCAAGATCCAGAGTTCTTCTAACAATGAGTGAACAGTCGGGAGAAAGAAGTGTCTATGACATCTGTGGTGCTGAGTTCTTTACTGCACTTGTAGATGCCTTTTACGACGGCATTGAAACCGATCAGGTATTGATCCCTTTGTATCCAGAAGGAGCCCTCACCAAAGGCGCTCGCCATCGTCTTGCCACGTTTCTTGTGCAGTATTGGGGTGGGCCACACACGTATATGGAAGAACGAGGCCATCCTCGACTACGTATGCGACATCAACCTTTTGTCATTACTGAACGAGAACGCGATCATTGGTTAATGCATATGGCACACGCCATTGAATCAACAATGGAGATGATTCCTGAGGAGTCCCGTGAAGACGTGGTGGATCAGTTGGCTCAATACATGGTTAATGCCGCTGAGCACTTGAGGAATAACTAGATACTTATCGCTAGGCGCGCGGCCCAAGAGCAAAAAGCGCCACCGCGGCAGCTGCAGCCACATTGAGTGAATCAGTGTTGTGAAACATGGGAATGCGCAGTTGGTGATGGGCACGTGAAAGAACATCTGTGCTCAGGCCATCTCTTTCGCTCCCCAGTAAAAGTGCAATCTTTTGATCTGGAGGAAAAGAAATGGCACCGATATCTTGTGCGCGACTATCAGGGGTGAGAGCCACCGTGATGCAGTTATTTGCCTGAAGCATTTCGTGGAGTTCTGCAGCGTGCTCATGTCGGGCAAAAGGAAGTTGCAGTCCAGTGCCCATAGAGACTCGAAGTGCTCGACGTGCAAGTGGATCGGCACTTCCTTCGGTGAGCAGTAAGCCGTCCCAGCCAAGAGCAGTAGCGCTTCTGATGATGGCTCCAAGATTGGTGGGGTTATCGAGCGACTCAGCCACCACGATGCGCTGTGAAGAACTAATGAGTGCCGCGGGGTCAACCAAACCAGGACGACGAAACAGGCCGACGGCTTTTAATGGAACGCCAAGACCTGTGACTTCACCTCGAAGATCCTCGTTGCCTACAAAAATAGTGACGTCATTGAGTTGCTGATCAAATTGTGCACCCATGAGTTCATCGCACAGCAACGCCACAGGTATGCAGCCAGATGTAATTGCACGTTGCACTACAAGGTCACCTTCAGCAACAAAAAGCCCCGCACCAATTGTTTCTAAACGATCAAGCCTGCTCGCTAACTGGCGATCACGCCACCGAAATGGATCTAGGCGCGGGTCTTGTTCATTATCAACAATGGTGATCATGAAGCGTTAGTAGTACCAAGGAAATGGCGACCAATCAGGGTCACGCTTTTCAAGGAAAGACTCGCGACCTTCGGCGGCTTCATCGGTTGCATAAGCGAGGCGAGTTGCTTCACCCGCAAAGACTTGCTGACCTACCAAGCCATCATCCACCAAGTTGAATGCAAACTTCAACATGCGTTGTGCTGTGGGGCTCTTCCCATTGATTTCTCGTGCCCACTGCAGTGCAGTTGATTCAAGATCTGCGTGCGGCACAGAAGCATTGACGGCACCCATTGCGTGCATTTCGTCGGCGGTGTATTCACGACCAAGGAAAAAAATCTCGCGTGCGAATTTTTGCCCGACCATTTTTGCAAGATATGCGGATCCATATCCACCATCGAAAGAGGCCACATCGGCATCTGTCTGTTTAAAACGCGCATGTTCGCGACTGGCCAAAGTGAGATCGCTCACAACATGCAAACTGTGTCCACCACCTGCTGCCCAACCAGGAACCACGCAGATCACAACTTTGGGCATGAAACGGATGAGTCGTTGGACCTCAAGAATGTGCAGGCGCCCTGCACGGCCTCGGTTTACGGTGTCTTCTGTGTCTCCATCGGCATATTTATATCCATCTTTTCCACGGATTCTTTGGTCTCCACCGCTGCAAAACGCCCATCCACCGTCTTTGGGTGACGGACCATTCCCAGTGAGAAGGACACAACCAACATCTGTTGTCATTCGCGCATGGTCGAGTGCTGTGTAAAGTTCGTCAACAGTGTGTGGTCGAAAAGCGTTACGCACCTCTGGACGATTGAAGGCAATGCGCACCGTTCCTTGGTCTACTGCTCGGTGGTAGGTGATATCAGTGAAGGTGAATTCTGAAACTTCTCGCCATGCAGTGGGATCGAAAATTGGGGAAATGGTCACCTCGTCATCCTATTGAGTTGGTGTAACTCTTAGTCACCTTGGGATGAGACGGGCGACATATGAGGCTTTTGACGGGGGATAGTTGGGCAGATTTGCGTATCGTCAATGGTCTATGACGTCACTTCTTGCATTATCTGGATCGCTTCGCGCCCAATCTTTCAACACTCGTATTCTTGGGACTCTCCCGTTACTGGCACCTCAAGGAGTGACAGTGGAGTTGTTTGATGTCACTGATCTTCCGTTGTACAACCAAGATGACGATGCTGAAGTGTTGCCCGAAAGCGCCGCTCGTCTTCGTGCTGCTGTTGCGGCCGCAGACGGCGTGGTAATTGCTACGCCGGAATACAACCATTCATTTTCTGCAGTGGCAAAAAACTTTATTGATTGGGCATCACGCCCTTTTGCGGCGGGTCCATTGTTGAAAAAGCCAGTGATGTTGATTGCTGCAGGTCCCGGACCAAGCGGTGGCGCGCATGCTTTAGAAGCGACAAGCACATTGATGACATTGCTGGGTTGTCCGATTGTGACATGCGTGGGTGTGGCCGGGGCTCATGAAAAAATAAATGATGAGGGCCATATTCTTGATGAGGAATTGGCACAACAACTTCGTGCTGGGCTTGCAGGTTTTCCCAAGTAGAGATATCAACGCAATGCGGCTACCAAGTATCGACCATGGGTCGTTTCTTCCCCGAGCGTTGTCTCCATGGCACATAGTCGCCCACAATGGAACGAATTCTTTGACGTGATTCTGCGGGATCAATGACGTCATCTATTTCCATATGGCTTGCCATGTTGAGTGCACTGCCATTCTCGTAGGCGCGAGCAATGAGCATTGCTTCTAGTTCTGCGCGCTCGTTGGGGTCGGTCACGGCATCGAGTTCTTTTTTGTATCCAAGGCGAACTGCTCCTTCTAGGCCCATGCCACCAAATTCTCCGGTGGGCCACGCAACTGTCATCGCGTTTCCATGAAAACTTCCTCCCGCCATTGCTTGGGCACCAAGGCCATAGCCCTTGCGCAACACGATGGTGATCCAGGGAACTGTGATGCTTGCTGCAGTGACAAACATGCGACCAAAATGACGCACTTGTGCCTGCTCTTCAGCCTCGGGACCCACCATGAATCCAGGTGTGTCGCACAAACTTACGATGGGGAGGTCGTATGCGTCGCAGAGTTGAATGAAGCGTGAGGCTTTGTCTGAAGCATCGGCATCTATTGCTCCACCGAGGTGTGCGGGGTTGTTTGCAATGACACCCACGGGCACGCCTTCAATGCGGACCAATGCAGTGATGATGCCAACACCAAAACTGGAGCGCAGTTCAGTCACGCTGTCGATGTCGGCAAGGGTATGAATCACTGAGCGAACGTCGTAGACGCGCGTGCGTTGTTCTGGGATAAGTGCACGTAATGCTGCATCATCATGACGCGACCATGTGGCTACAGGACCCTGAAAGTAGCTGAGGTATTTTCTTGCTGCAGATACGGCTTCTTCTTCGTTGGTTACGTGAATATCTACGACACCATTGCGCGTGTGTGTTTCGATGGGGCCAATGTCGGTGGGTGCAACCGTTCCTAAACCACCGCCTTCAATCATGGCGGGGCCTGCCATACCAATATTTGAATTGGTGGTTGCAATCACCACATCGCAACACCCCAGTAATGCTGCATTGCCAGCAAAGCAGTAACCAGAAGCAATACCGACTAGGGGTACTAAACCAGACAGTTGTGCAAAGTAAGAAAATGCGAGACAGTCAAGACCTGCAACTCCCGGAGCATCGGTGTCACCAGGGCGACCTCCGCCTCCTTCTGCAAATA